>NZ_JALNUM010000110.1:0-19661 GCF_026540795.1 Methylobacterium sp. GC_Met_2 | reverse complement strand
TTATGAAGCGGCGAACCCGAGGTCAGGTTCAATGGTCAGATTGATCGGTAAGAATTCCAGGCCCACCTGGCAAGCGCGATCAGGATCATCGTGAGCAGGCTGATCGGCTGTCATTTCACTTTTGAGCGGGCTGTGAGATTGGTGGTTAGTGCTGTGAAGCACGCTCGACCGATCAGGTGAGCAAGGCGAGTCCTGCTATGAGGCCGGGCACGTCCTACTCCGCGCGCACGAGGCGCTGGGCGTGATCGCCGGCCGTGGTGCGGCTGCATCTGCTGCGTAGGTATGATCTGGCCCCCTAAGACCGGACCGCCGCGCGCCAGTGTTCCAGTCGCGAGCGTGAGATCTGACGAGTGCGAGGTCCCCGATCCTGTCACGCGGTGGTACAGCGGCAGCGACCGGATCTGAGATTGGCGGCCCTGTCGGGCTTCGTCGTTTGCTTGGTGGTGGCGGGGCCGGTTGTACTCCTGGGGAAGCTCATGAGCTTGCATCTTACCGCCGCAGCTCTCACCCTTATCGGCCTAACCCACAGCGCCTGCCTCGCGCAGACTATGCTGCCCCCAACTGCCACGCGTCAGCCGCGCCCAGCCGCCGCGCCGGATTCGACTGCGTCCGTCGATCTCGAAGCCGCTCGCAAACTGTTCGACGCCAACGCGGTTAAGACGGTCGATAGTGGGACTTCAAGCTCAGCAGGCGATTGGCTCGATCTGTGTGGGCTGCGGCCCAGCTTCTCTGGGGACACGTACGCGGGTCGGCCGGCCGTCGCGCCGAGATGCGGTGGATGAGGCGGACCCCGCCGACTGACGCAATCGCAGGCGCCTTGAGGCAGCATGATGCGCGTCGCCACTCCCTTCACCGCGCTGGTACTAACTGTTACGCTGATCCATGCGGAGCCGGCGAATACGCTGCACGCGCTCTTGGCGACCCTCGACGGCTGCGGCCACCCTGCTCCGATTGAGATTGGGGTGGCGGGCTCCGAGATCACTCTACTTCAGGGCAAGCCGCGGATTGTTCATTCGCGCATCATCGGCGGTGCGAACAAAGAGCGGGCCCTCGTCATGATCGGCCCCCACAGGGTGGTCCAAGGGTAAAGTTAGTGTGCGGTAGGCCGCTCCACCACGGTTAGCTTGGCCGGCGGAGCTGGTCGGGCGAGCGCAGCCGGCCAAGCGGCGAAGGCTGGCATGAACACTTCCGGTGCCGGCGGCCGGTATCCCAGTGAGGCGTGCGGGCGTACGGTGTTGTAGTGCCGCCTCCAGCTTTCGATCACGATCTGCGCCTCCCTGAGTGTGTAGAAGATTTCGCCGTTTAGCGGTTCGTCACGAAGCCGTGCGTTGAAGCTTTCGACGTAGCCATTCTCCCATGGTGAGCCTGGAGCGATGTAAGCCGTCTTGCTGCCGACGCCGGTGATCTAAGCTTGGACAGCCTTCGCGACGAACTCCGGCCCGTTATCCGAACGGATATGGCCCAGTACGCCGCGCAGGACGAACAGGTCCGAGAGAACGTCGATCATGTCGACCGCCTTGAGCTTGCGGTCGACCCGGATCGCCAAGAATTCATGTGTGAACTCGTCGACGACGTTGAGCATCCGGAACTTGCGTCCATCATGCGTGCGTGCCTCGACGAAGTCATACGACCACACGTGATTGCGATATTCCGGGCGAAGACGGATACAGGATCCGTCGTTGTCCCAGATCCGCCCTCGCTTGGGCTGCTTGACCGGGACCTTCAGGCCCTCACGCCGCCAGATGCGTTCCACACGCTTGTCGTTGACGAACCACCCGGCCGCCTTCAGCAAGGCGCTGATCTTCCGATAGCCGTAGCGCCCGTACTTCTCGGCCAACGCCACGAGATCGGCCGTCAACGCTTCTTCGTCGTCGCGCCCCCGCGGCACCTTACGCTGTGTCGAGCGATGCTGACCGAGCGCCCGACAGGCGCGGCGCTCGGAGACGTTCATCCTCAGCATGATGTGCTCGATACAGGCGCGTCGACGCGCGGGGCTCAGAAGTTTCCCCGGGACGCCTCCTGCAAGATCAGCTTGTCAAGCGTCAGATCGGCGATGGCTTTCCTGAGACGCTGGTTCTCCGTCTCAAGATCCTTCATCCGCTTCACTTGATCCGACTTCAGGCTGCCGTACTCCTTGCGCCAGCGATAGTACGTCACTTCGGTCACGCCGATCGCCCTGATCGACGCGACGACGCTCTGTCCTTGTGAGACCAATACGTCCACCTGACGCAGCTTGCTCACGATCTCCTCGGGCTTGGGTCGTTGGGCCATCGGTTCCGTCCTCTGTCGGCTCAAAAGCCATACTTCAGGGCGGACCACTTCAAAGGGGGACGATCAGTCACTGCCATGCTCTCGACGATCGGCTGCTGCTTTGTGATTGCGAGCACCTACGGCCTCGGGGGCATTGGCCTCTTTAGTGGAATGTGTATGGCCGGTTCAACGGCAAGGCTTCTCACAGGCAATACGCTTGTTTGGCAAGTCATCCAGTGTGGCTCTGTCTAAGCCGTACGCCTGGGCCGCCGCCGTTTGCCGGGATAAACTCAACGCCGGCTGCTTCAAACGCTTGGCACAGCACCTTAAGCGTAGCCGGCCGTGGAACGCCGTTCTCACCTTCAAACTGACGTACCGTCACTACCCCAACGGATGCCGCCCTGGCAAGATCCGCCTGTGTCCATGACAGCAGGCCTCGGGCGGCTCGACATTGTGCGGGTGAAATCATTTGGCTGATGGCATGCAAGCGTCGAAAAACGTCAGATACGTCTCAAAAGGCTTGACCTGCTGAAAAACAATGATTATCATCACATCAATCGAAATTAGATGGTTAAGGGTCATGCCGCACAACCGTCGCATATCGTGGAATGCCGCGCTCCGTGACACCCGTAGCGACCGCGTGCGTGCAGCGCCAGGCGTTATATCAGCTCGCTCGCTGATCCAGGCCTTCGTCCGTATCCGTCGCATTCATTTGGTCAACCAGGCGGGCAAATTCGACTGCGTGACGATCATGGGTTTAGCGGCAGAAGCGGCGAAGGCCCATAGGCTTCGCACAGGCGCCACTTGGTCTGTGAGTATGTCGGTTGGCCTCTCTGCCGCGTGGAAAGCGGCCAGAGCAGCTCGCCTAGCTACCGAGGCTAAAGGGCAAATGCCTGTCAGGGCAATCGGGATACGCGGCGACGCCTTGATCCCCAACATCGCAGGTCAATTCATAAGAGCGGCGACGCAACGAACGGCGATGCAAAACTACCGTTACCGCTGAAGCTCTCACCAAGCATCCACGTCACCAGTGGCCTCTCAAGCGCCGAGGGTGTCTGACCCCAGCAATAGCGCGAATCGGCATGGGGCCGGCGCCCCTCATGAGTTTCTCAACACCCGAATAAAGCGAGGAGGCACACAATGCCCCAGAGGAGACCGCACAAGCGTGCGGCGGATCCCGCACGCCCAACCGTAGCGCCATTGAGTCTTCAGGTCACGCTTTTGGCTCGCGAAGAGGACTTCGAGCTCAGAGCACTGATCGAGCGGTACGAGCAACTTTTAAGCGACTGGGAAGGCTTGTCTCACCGAGCGCTCAAGGTGCTTGCTAGACGCCCGGCCTCTTCGAATGAGCACAGCGATGCCGTACGTCGCTTTTGAAGATATCGGCACGACACAGCGTCGATCCTTAACGGGGCGCCGTCGGCTTCAAGCCTGGGAGCGCACGGGTGGCAGGTGTGTAGTGTGCGACCTGAGTATTGACGGCGTGCGGGAACGCTGGATCGTCGAGCACATTCGGGCTCTGGAACTCGGCGGCATCGACGAACTGGAGAACATGGGGCCGGCGCATGAAGCGTGTGGTCGTGAGAAGACGCGTGATGATCACGCCCGAACTGCTCGAGCGAAGCGGCAGAAGATCCGCCACCTCGGAGCGACTTGGTCGCTCGACCACTTCCTGGTTCGCGCACCTGTGCGTTGAAACGTAAAATCAATGGCATGGTCGTTTCACGAAACGCGACGATCAATGGCAACGCTAGACGTGAAGCGTCGATTGGGCGACGAGAGAATGTAGCGCCATGGTCAAAACCACGCTCGCCGGACGCCATGGTCGGTGTAGGAGCTCGCCTCAACGCCCGTCCTATGCGCGCAATCGAAGAAAATGGCCTGAGCACAGGCAGTCTAATGACCGATCAGAAGCCACCGACAAGAATCCGTGAGCGCGTCAGACTTCATCAGAATGCTGATTCATCGGCAGACATCCAAGCGCCCTTGCCACCGAACTTCGATTTTGTGTTTGAGGACCGTCCCCTGCTTCCAGGTGAAGATGCCGACCAATATGACGTGCTTCGAGAAAGCATCGTTCAGCAGGTTAAGCCCGCCGACGTGATCGAGGCAATTTGGGTCAAGGATATAATCGATCTAACCTGGGAAGCTAAGCGTTCACGCCGCATGCGCAATCGGATTCTGGTTCAAGCTCGGATGAAAGCTGTTGTCGAATTGATCCTTCCGGCCTTTCAAAAGGAGAATTCGGTTTACATAGAGGGAATTACGGGACCTTCGGTCGAAACGCTTGCCGCAGGTTGGGCAAGCGGTAACGAATCATCGACAGGGCGGGTTAACAAATATCTGCAGGATCGCGATCTCAGCGCTGAGGATGTCACAGCGCATGCCTTCCTCCTGAATCTATCTGCCATCGAGCGTGTCGATCGACTAATATTTTTGGTGGAACACCGACGTGACGCATTAATTCGCGAGATTGAGCGCAAGCGGGCGAGTTTGGCCCAGCGCCTGCGCGCTGCTCCGGACATCCTCGATGTCGAACATGTCGTGAGCCGCTAAGATGTCGACTCAACACCTGAGGTTATGATGACTTCCGAGCGCACCACTCGTGCCAATCGCAGAAATGCTCAAGCCAGTACCGGCCCACGCACTGCTGCAGGTAAGGCGCGCTCTGGACAAAATGCCCAGAAACATGGCTTGTCGGCAGTAGATCCGAGTCCTGAGGTGAAGGCAGAAATCAGCGCCTTGGCTGTGCTCATCGCAGGTGACCACGCCAGCGATCCAGTCATCTTGGAGGCTGCTCAAGCTGTCGCCGAAGCGCAGATCCAGGTTCAGCGTGTTAAAACATTCAGGATCTTGTTGCTGCGGACGAAAGATTTGCCTCAAGGATCCGGAGAGGAAAAAGACGACCTGCCTCCCGCCGAAATACCGTTCGAAATCCTTCGCCAGCTGGAAACTCTCGCACGATATGAACGCCGGGCCCTATCGCGCCGGAAGTTTGCAGCTCGCCGGTTCACTGAGCTCTCCGACGCTGATCTCGGTGCTTCTATTGCTTAATCTAGGCCGCATCGCGCCTCGTCAAGCTGGTAGCGCTTGGGTTCTTTGATTCCAATTTGGGAATCACGTCGGCGAGGGGATACACGTTTGTATTAGGTTGATTATCTTCGAGTTCCTAACAGAACCGTTTGATCTGGTTCAGGGTGAGGCTCTTCGCCAGGTTTGGTGGATTAGGCTGCAAGTAGGAACCGTCGTCGGAGGAGATCGAGGCTGGCGCGGCCGTACATGGCGCGTTTCAAGAGCTTGAGACGCGTGATCTGCCCCTCGGCCTGCCCACTGCTCCAAAGCAGCGTCGGCGCAGCCCGAACGGCGGCTCCATCCTGACCGATGTTGGCAGCGAAGTTCTCCACGATACGGACGCCACAGGTTCGCGCTTCGCAGAGCCATTCATCGAACGCCGTCACATCCGATCTTTCCGACGACTGCCGACCACAACGGCTTCGGACGATCCGGCAGAACCGGCGGCCGAGATCGACCACCTTGGCCGCCTCGGTATCCTGCAGAACGCGTGCGACCACTGCGGCAGCCTCGGGATCGAGGTCGCCGGGCTCCCGCAGGAGGTGCCAGGACAGCTGCTTGGACGAGGCCAAAGGTGGTGGGGTCGGGCTGGCGACACGTAGATCGGCCAATGACGGTGACGATCGGATGGTCGCTCCGGCCGAGCCTGCGCGCCGCTCGGACATCCAGCGATGGACCTGCTTCGCGGTGCCACCAAAGCCGAGATCCTGAAGCTCGCGCCACAGGCGCGTAGCGTTCTCGCAGCCCTCATCGAGGCGGGCATGCAGATGTCCGAGATAAGGATCGAGCATGCTCGGCTTCGGCTCGCGCATGCCGTTCCTGGGGAAGCTCTCGGCGAAGGCGTACTTGCGCACTGTGGCCCGGGCCAAACCGGTCTCGCGATTGATGCGTCGAAGCGACTGTCCTTCCGCGTGCCGATGACGCACGTCATCGTAGGCCGCTTCCCATCGGCGGCGGGCAGCGGCTCGCGCGAGCATCTCGGACGGTGCGCGTGGGAAAGCCATGACGCGCTGGGTCGAGGGCGATGACGGGGCCACAGCCGGCAAACGCTTAAGACGCGGATGGACGCGGGCGAGCCAGCGGTCGACCATCTGCCGGGTATTGAGCAGGAGGTGCCAGCGGTCTGCGACCTGAACGGCATCGGGCGCACCCATGTCTGTCCCACGCGCATATTCGGTCGCGCGGTCCCGTGCCACGACCTGGATTTGCGGGTCTCGCCGGAGCCGAGCCGCCAGCGTCGCGGCCGAACGGTCCGGCAGCAGGTCGATGGGACGATGGCGTTCGAGGTCGACCAGGATGGTGCCATAGGTTCTTCCCTTGCGCAGGGCCCAGTCGTCGACACCGACGATGGTCGGCTTGGATCGGGTTGGAAGCGGCCATCCGCGGATCCCCCGCAGCAGCGTCGTGGCACTAGTCGGCATCGCTAGGTGCGGCAGCAGTCGAGCGGCGGGTGTGGCACCGAGCGCCAGCGCGGTCCGAACTTGGGCATCGGCCAGCCGGTGAGTTCTCTGAGCGTAGCGGTCGAGGAGGCGCGGCAGGCGCTCGGCGAAGGTCCGACGCGCGCAAGCAGGTTCGTGGCAGTAGAAACGTCGGATCGTTAGGGTCAGACGAACCACCTGACCACTTGTCGGCAGGTCGGCGGCCTGTCGGTGATAGCGACTATGAGCCGATCGACTGACCGTTCGACAAGCGGGGCAGCGAGCATGATCGCGCTTCGCTTCAGCGCCGAGGCGAAGCGCCGAAGCCCCGTCACGGGAGACTTGAAGAATACGACAGCCGGGGAGATGACAGAAAAGGGTCATCCCCGGATCTGAGCATCCGTCTCATGCTCAGCCAGAAGCGGCCTCCGTCACACCCCAATCCACCAAATCTGGCGAAGAGCCAGGGTGATGAGGCTTGCCGCTAGGCTTGTGAAGGCCTCGTAGATGTCGGCGCGTCTCTCGTAGCGGACGGGCAGGCGGCGGAAGCGGTTGAACCAGGCGTGGGTACGCTCGACCACCCAACGGTGGCGGCCGAGCTTCTCGCTGCTCTCGACGCCACGACAAGTGATGCGCGGCACGATCCCCCGCACCCGGCATTCGTGCCGACGCGGTCTGGCATCGTAGGCTTTGTCGGCGAGCAGCTTGTCTGGACGGTGCCGCGGTCGGCAGCGTCAACTACTCCGCAGAGGCGGGATGGCATCGAGGGTAGCCGCCATCATAATGTTGTCGTGCCGGTTGGTCCCGCTTAGGCATAACCCGAGCGGGGTGCTGCGCGCGTCGGTGACGAGGTGGCGTTTGGTGCCCGGCTTGCCCCGGTCCGTCGGGTTCGGGCCAGTGGCAGGCCCCCTCTTTTAGCCGGGACAGATGCGTTGTCCAGGCAAAGCCCGGGTCAAGTCGATCTGCCCGGCCGCGTGCAGACGCTCCAGCAACAAGTGATGCAGATGGCTCCACACACCCGCCGCTTGCCAATCCCGCAACCGCCGCCAGCAACTCATGCGGAGCTGCAGCCCATCTCGGCTGGCAGCATCTCCCACGGCAGGCCCGAGGGCAGCATGAACAGGATGCCCGTCAGTGCGGCCCGGTTCTCAATTGGACGACGCCCTCCGTTCAGACGTGGCCGAGGTGGCGGGAGGAGCGAAGCGATTTCATCCCAGAGGTTATCGGAGAGAAGCAGTCTGGCTATGCCAAACCAATGTTAAAAGCTTCGCTCCGTGCTGTTCTGTTAGGCGCTCTCAGTTCAACTTTAGCCAATTGGGAGGCGTCGAGGGTAGCGAGGTGACGAAGCGGGTGTGATGGATAGGCTGGTGGCGTCCCCGCCAAGAGACACCGCCATGCTGCCCCTGCCCACCCGCTTCGCCGGGATCATCCTGGCGTTCGCGCCGCTGTTCGTCCACCGCTCGTGGCGCGCTGCTCAGCCTCTGCTGATCGGCGCGATCCTGACGCCGGGCCGCCGCACGGTGGCGAGTGTCCTGCGCATTCTGTGGCGTGCGCGGGGGCGACAGTTCGTGAACGTCCACCGCATCCTCAACCCGGCGGCGTGGTGCCCACGCAACGACAGCCGCATCCTGCTCGGACTCCTCATCGACGCGTTCGCGCAACGCGGCCCCGTAGTCTCCTGGGAGTGAACGACACGATCGAGCGCCGCCTCGGCAAGCGGATCGCGGCCAAGGGCATCTACCGCGATCCCGTTCGCTCCTCCGACAGCCATTTCGTCAAGGCGAGCGGGCTGCGCTGGATGAGCCTGATGGTGCTCGCCCCGATCCCCTGGGCGGGACGCATCTGGGCCCTGCCGCTCCTGACCGCGCTGGTGCCGTCTGAGCGCGCCTGTCGCGAACGGGGCCGTCGCCACAAGCCGTTGCTCGACGTCGGATGCCAACTCACTCTCTAGGCCCGCCTCTGGCTGCCGGGGCGCGACCTCGTCCTGGTGGGCGATGGCGGCTTCTCGGCCCTCCTGTTCCTTGATCCGGTGCGTCGCGCCCGCATCACGGCGATCACCCGCCTGCGTCTCGACGCAGCCATCTACAATCCCGCGCCGACTCGGCCGCCCGGCACGATTGGACGCCCGCGCACCAAAGGCGCGCGACGGCCGACGCTCGCGTCGAGGCTGGTGGCCAAGGACACGCGCTGGCAGGTAGTCGTGGTGCCCGGCTAGTACGGGGCGCGCGAGCGCACGATCGAGATGGCCTCGGACACCGCGGTTTTGCGGCACGGGGGCCTGCCCGTCGTGCCGATCCGATGGGTGCTCATCCGCGATCCTGAAGCGCGCTTCCCGCCCCAGGCCCTGCTCTGCACGGATCCGACGCGCGAGCTCGCGCAGATCGTTAGGTGGTTCGTGCGGCGCTGGACCGTCGAGGTTACCTTTCAGGAAGCGCGCCCATCTGGGCGTCGAGACGCAGCGGCAGTTGTCCGACATGGCAGTCGCCCGCACCAGGCCCTGCCTGCTTGCCCTGTTCTCGATCGTCACGCTGTTGGCTGCGCAGCTCCCGGCCCACCAACGGCGACGGATCGCGGCCGCCGCGTAGTACCCCAAACCGCGCCCGATCTTCGCCGATGCCCTGGCCGCCGTACGCTGTGCGATCTGGCGCAAGCGGACTTTGGCAATATCACCGCACCGACGCGCCCGAACAAAACCCCGCTTTCGTTTGCCCACGCCCTAGGCCTATGCCCTCTGCCACGCCGCATGAAGGGCTAAATTGGAGCTCAGACCATACCTCACACGACGTGGACGCCACTCGCGGCGTGGTGGGTGTCGAGGGTGAACATGAGGCTGGTGTCGACAGAAGAGAGTCCGGCAGCGTTGGTCTCGTAAACGGTAACCGTATGCTGGCCGTCAACGCTACCATCGGTGGCCAGCACTGGAGCGGAGGTCGTGACCGTGCCATTGTCCAATTGATAGTGCAACGTGTCACCATTGGCTGCGAGCGCATAAGTGATAAGTCCGTCGCTGGTGGTGTGGCTGCTGCCCGTACCCGTCTCGTGCGTAAGTGCTAAACCTGGTGCCGTTGGCGCGGGGGCTGTTGTGCTCGTGCCGACACCGCCGGTAACCGTACCGCTCGTGCCTGTGCTAATTCCGGTGGCGCTGGTCGGACTGGGGCCTGAGCTGCCTGTGGCGGGGATAACCGCCACCGTGCCGGTGCTCGCCGTCGGGCTGACCGTCGTCGTACCGTCGGCTTGGTGGGTATCTAGCGTGAAGGCGAGGCTGGCGGACGCCGAGGTTAGCCCGGTCGCGCTGGTTTCGTAGACGCTGACCGTGTGCTGACCGTCCGCGCTACCGTCTGTAGCCAGTACCGGTACGGAGGTCGTGAACGCACCGTTGTCCAACTTGAAGTGAAGCGTGTCGCCACTAATTGCGGCTGTATAAGAGATCAAACCATCGCTAGTGACATGGGTACCAGTTGATCCAGCATCGTGCATTAATATCAAACTCGGTGCATTTAGGCTCGACCCGCCTGTGCTGACCCCGGGGACTGTGAACTGCTGAGCCCCGGCAGCCATGAGCGCCAGGTTGCCACCAGCGACGGTGGCGCCGTTGTATGTGGCATTGTCGATGTACAGGTTGCGGTCGGTGGCGGCTGTGCCCCACATGGCGTCGTTGAGGAAGTTGATGCTGACGGCGTGTGGGCCGGCGCCGAAATCCCCCAGCACGGTCAGCGTATCAGACTGTGCGCTCGACCCAGCCACGCCGTAACCTGCCGCGCCGTGCAGGGCGTGTGCGGTTTGGACACCGCCGATCTGATGGCCGTCCACCGTGACGGTGAACTGCGCATCACCCTGGTAGGCATCTTGGCTGATCTTTAAAACCAGCTGATCCGAGCCCGTGCCAATCGTACTGGCACTAGCTCCAGCCGAACCGCCCGCGCCGGTCCCGGTCCCGGTACCTGACGCATTCGACCCGCCTGTGCTGACCCCGGGGACTGTGAACTGCTGAGCCCCGGCAGCCATGAGCGCTAGGTTGCCACCAGCGACGGTGGCGCCGTTGTATGTGGCATTGTCGATGTACAGGTTGCGGTCGGTGGCGGCTGTGCCCCACATGGCGTCGTTGAGGAAGTTGATGCTGACGGCGTGTGGGCCGGCGCCGAAATCCCCCAGCACGGTCAGCGTATCAGACTGTGCGCTCGACCCAGCCACGCCGTAACCTGCCGCGCCGTGCAGGGCGTGTGCGGTTTGGACACCGCCGATCTGATGGCCGTCCACCGTGACGGTGAACTGCGCATCACCCTGGTAGGCATCTTGGCTGATCTTTAAAACCAGCTGATCCGAGCCCGTGCCAATCGTACTGGCACTAGCTCCCAGATGAAAAGAGTCTACTATAGCATCAAGCTGTGGCTTATTGGTGATATTATCAGTGCCGAGACCAGTCGGAGCGACGGAGAACATATAATCGCCCCACCACTGCCCTCCAGCAAAAGAAGTGTTTCCAACCCAAACATCACGATTTGCATACATATAGTCAAGCATGGCCTTGCCCTCGGTCAATGAACTTTGATCGCTGGCAAATCCATATTCGCTCATAAATAACTTAGTACCGTTAGCTCTAGCCCAATCTGTAGCCGCCTCGATTCTAGCAATGCCAGACCCTGGAACTACCGATGCAGATGTTCCAGACGCATCTGTGTCTAGATAATTATGGAGATCGATGGCGTAGTTGTGAGCAGGATCCACTACTCCCTTTCCAACAACTGAGGCATTGTCGGATACTGTCCAGCTCCATGCCCCGTCCCAGTATGAACCTGGGACAAGAACCATCTGCGTTGCGCCGTTTCCTCTAATAGCTTGTATCGCTGCATTCGCCCCGGCAAGCCATTCCGTGGCAGTTTGTACATTTGGCTCGTTCATCAATCCGAATATGACATTCGATTGTCCAGAAAATTTGCTTGAAATCTGCGACCATTCGGAGGCAAAGTCAGCTACAGACTGGGGAGATGAGCCAATTAACTCACCGGAAGAAGTGTATCCGTAGTCGTGCAAGTCAAGTACGACACTTGCGTCCTTAGAAGCCGCATACTTGACTAGACTCATCACACTATCAATGTCACCGCTCCCAGGGCGAAGCAAATTTGCTGCGGTAAATGAAATTCTAAATGTATTCATTCCTAGAGATGTATAATAGTCTATCAAAGCATTAGATCCATATGTGTAATTTACGTCGATCACTCCATTCTTGGCAGCAGAATCCCCGCTGGTGATTCCTACACCAACCATTGGATCGGCCATGAATTGTCCAGTCATAATTCCCCTCGTCAAGCACCACTATAAATGTCAAACGACCGTCTCATGGAACTGTAAAAATAGGCTTAAACATCGAAGAACACAAACGCTAGGACCCGCAATCTCACTGTATATAAGATTATCATTACTATGAAGTGACTTAAGACTGGTAAATAAAACAATTAGATGGTAGTTCAGTTGCCCTGGATACCCGCTGATGCAGCAGCATCGAAATACGGCATATCGCATCTGTGTGGGCATCAAATTGGCCCATGGCAAAGATTTTGATCATTTTCTGCGGTCACGTTCGATCGAGCCAAAAAATTGCTAAGGATTTTTACCCCGGCCTCCGAATAGTTGCCTGCATCGCACGAGCACCGCGGCCCAAAGACACCATCCCTTGTCCCCGCTTGTTTTGCCGCTGTTTAGAGCGATTACCAACACATTACAATCTGAGGCTTGTCGTCACCAGGTCGTGAACCCATCACGGGTAGCACGGTTTGGTTGGGACGTCGTTGGTTCTCCGAGGACCCAGGATGGCGCGGTTTGACCTGACGGATGCTAGAGTGGGCAGTGATCGAGTCGCTGCTTCCGACGGACGTACGCGGCATGGATCGGGTGGACGACCGGCGGGTACTGAACCGGATCTTCTGGCGGTTGTGCACGAGTGCGCCGGCATCGCGGCGCGTTACGGGCCCTATACGACCTGCGGCAACCGCTTCCGGCGCTGGCGCAAGCGCGGCATCTGGGATCGACTTCTGGCTGCTGTGTCAAAGGCGTACAACGGCGATCTGCAGATGATCGACGCCATCAGCGTGCGGGCTCACCAACATGCAGCCTAAGCCAAAAAACGCCGGATCCGGTGGCATGTGTCGCTCACGGGACGGTCTGACCAGCAAGATCCAAGCGCTGGTGGATGCCGAGGGTCGTCCAGTGGCACTGAAGATCACGCCCGATCAGGCGTATGACGGGCGCTCGGCGACCGACATGCTGGGCGGGCTGGGTGAAGGCCAAGTCCTGCTGGGTGACCGGGCCTACGACAGCGATGCGCTACGACCTCGGATGTCCGAGCAGGGTGCTTGGGCGAACGTGAAGCCGATGCCCAACAGCACGCAGTGTATGGTCCCGGGATGAGGTGTGCCGGGCCGATCCTGAAGCGATTAAGCTCTTTCGTCCAGGCGCTCAGGATGAACTCGCTGAGTATCAGGCCCCGCAGGGTCTTGAACCTACGAGCGTGATTGTAGGCATCCACGAACAGGTGCAGATGCGTTCGAAGCTGGTCGTGGATGTCGTAGTAGTAGCGCTTGACCGTCGCATCCTTGATCGTGCGGTTCATTCGCGCGACCTGTCCGTTGGTCCAAAGATGATTCACCTTGGTAAGCCGATTCTCGATGTTGTGCTCGTCGCATACGCGGTCGACGATGTGCAAGCTATCGTAGATGTCTTACCGGCGTGATGTAAACGGAATGCCATTATCTGTGAGTATGTTATGGATACGGTAAGGTACGACCTCAATTAAGAGCGTCTTCTGTAATCGGGCTGGTCAATGACCGGCTTTGATGCCACGTCGCGGGGCCCGCTCTTCTCTTCGTGGTCGGCGTGATGCCGCCACAGGATACGGCCAGGTAGGCAGGACGGACCAATCTAAGAAGCGGGCTCGACCGAAGTCGGCACCGGCGCTGTTGCGGTCTTGTCCAGCCTCGTCCCCACGACGGGACCTCAGGCGCGGGATCGGTGCGCGGGCAGCCGCTCAGGCCGCCGTCGCGCCCCGGCTCCAGCGGAACTCGGTGCCGTCGCGCCACATACGATGCAACACGACGGCCAGTTTGCGGGCGACCGCCACCTTCGCGCGCCGCATGCCGGCGCGCTTGGCAAGGGTGATGCCCCACGCCTTGAGCGCCGACCACCTCTGGGTACGGGTCAGCAGCACGTTGGCCGCCTCATAGAGAGCTTGGCGCGCCAAGGCGTCGCCCTGTTTGCTGATGTGTCCGGTTCGATCCGTCTCGCCGGACTGGTAGCGCCGCGGTGTCAGACCGAAGTGCGCGCCAACAGCGCGTGAGCGGGTGAAGCGGTTCGGATCGTCGACGGCCGAGCAGAAGGTTAGGGCTGTGACCGGCCCCACCCCAGGTACGGTCATCAGGCGCCGACAGATCGGATCGGACCGTACGGCCATCAGCACCATTCGGTGGAGACGATCACGCTGGGCGAGGAGCGCGGCGCGAGCCTCCAGGAGCGGTGCGAGAACCGTCTGCAGGGCCGCGCGGCCTTCGACCAGTTCGCGGGCACGCTCAGCGAAGGCTCGCTCGCCGATCTGCCCCATCTTCAGGCCGAAGCTGCGCAGCAGCGCGCGCACGGCGTTGTCGAGATCGCGTACCTTGCCGACCAGCAGCTTCCGGGCACCAAGCAGGCCGCGCAGCTCCTGCGAGAGCACCGACTTGACATGTACGGCGCGGAACCAGCCCGTGCGCACCACCTGCGCGATGGCGCGTGCGTCATTGCGGTCCGTCTTGATCGGCATCGTCTTGGGCGCCGCCCGCAGCCGACGGGTCTCAATGAGTACGGCCGGCAAGCCGACCTGTGCTAATCCGGCATGCAGCCACTGCGACATCGGTCCGGCTTCCAAGCCGACGCGGCTGAAGTCGAGCTTCGTATCGAGCAGCGCGGTCGCCAGCACCTCGGGCTCGCTTTCAGCGATCAGTTCGCGAACGACACGACCGCTCGCATCTACGATGCAGACACAACTCGTCTCCAGCGAGACGTCAATGCCAACGAAATGAGTCATCACGGTGCCTCCCTCAAAACGTGGGCTTTTCAGCACCACTCAGAGAAACGACCGGCCATAGCAGCTGAAGCTGCCGCCCGACCCGATTACCGTATCTAACAAAATCATCGTTCGATGAAGCGCCAGACGACTAGGGCGGCAACCAACGTCGAGAATGCGAGATGGATGTCGGCCCGTCGCTCGTAGCGGATGGCGAGGCGACGGAACAGGGCGAACCAAGCCAGGGTCCGCTCGACGACCCCCCTGTGACGTCCCAGCAGCTGGCTGGTCTCAATCCCGCGCCGGGCGCGATGCGATGCTGGATGCGACGGCGGGTCAGCGCCTGATGGCAGCGGCAGCGGTCGTAGACCTTGTCGGCGCGCAGCCTCGAGGGCCGCTTGCGCGGCTGTCCCCGGCATGAACGGATCGGCGGGACGGCATCCACGAGCGCCTCTAGCATCCGGCTGTCATGCACGTTGGCACCCGTCAGCTTCAGCGCGAGGGGTATGCCCTTCGCATCGGTGAGCATGTGGCGATTGGTGCCCAGCTTGCCCCGATTGGTCGGGTTCGGGCCCGTCGCCGCGCCCCCCTTTCTGCGGCGATCGAGGCGCTGTTGAGGGAAGCTCGACTGAAATCGATGCCGTCCTGGTGGCCGAGCCGGTCGAGCAGCGCGTGTTGCCGGCGGTCCCACACTCCGGCCCTGAGCCAGTCGCGCAAGCGCCGCCAGCAGGTCATCCCCGAACCGCAGCCAATCTCCGGGAGGCAGCAACTCCCACGACGTGCCTGAGCGCAGCACGACCAGGATCCCCGTCAGCGCCGCGCGGCGGGAGGTTCGTGGCCGGCCGCCCTTGGGCTCGTTGTGTTCAGGCGGAAGCAGCGGTGCGATCTCGGCCCAGAAGCATTCGGGGAGGAGCGGTCTTGCCATCTCCATTCAACGCGCCAAACCCGGCTCGGTCAAAGGCTCTTAGCTACACTTAGTAGAAGGTCATGCTTCAAGAGGTAGGGTAAATTGGCGGCATAAATGCTTATTCAAAATCTCGAACGCGATCTGTTATTGCATCCGTAAACCTCGATTTTTACGCGATTCGGCAACAATAGACTTAAGGAGCACTCGACCACATGCTAAAAACATAAAACCCTCCAACAATTAAACTTTTCTCCGCAATTTTTTTAGCATTTACACAATTCGCGATGCCGTAGGATATCTTTTGGTAGTCGCGCACCAAAATCAAACAAGGCAATCACAAAAATATAATAATATCTT
Organism: Methylobacterium sp. GC_Met_2; assembly: GCF_026540795.1. Taxonomy (NCBI): domain Bacteria; kingdom Pseudomonadati; phylum Pseudomonadota; class Alphaproteobacteria; order Hyphomicrobiales; family Methylobacteriaceae; genus Methylobacterium; species Methylobacterium sp. GC_Met_2. Next base: position 3,625 of record NZ_JALNUM010000110.1, on the reverse strand, counting down.
GAGTGCAAAGATCGGCTTCACCCAAGCCGCGGCAAAAGCATACTCTTCAATCCCCCGTTGATTTAATATGCAATATCGTCATTATTTCTGAACGGCCCTATCTCTTTTGAAACATCTATAATGTAATCGATATTTAAGATAATAAATTTTGCCACTGCCGATCGAACGCTTGCCATTTTCTCTACTGGAAAGCGCGATTATCTGCATAATGCCATAGAACGGGCTTTGGAAAAGGCCAGCCGCAGGCAACGACACGACAATCATAGCAATCAATGCGAAAATTGAAAGTCGGGCCACATCACTCTCAGCATTTACAAAGGCATAAACCATGAACATGAAAACACATATTGAGAGGAATGGATACAAAATACCGACCTGAAACAACTCTCCAACTATCCCAACATCACTTAGAAAGAAATGATCGCCGAAGTATGGAATAAATCCCTCATTCCACATCAGGGAAAGCGCACCCATACCAATAAAATGATTATTATACAGCTCAGAAAATATTGTGTGAGTGGTACTAGACCTTACATCATCGCCCGACTGCAGTAGTTGTCCCAAGCCAAGGCCCGGTACAATCGCTTCGACCATATCTGGAAGTTGATTGCCGGGATTTGGAGAGAGGGACAATCCATACATTGCTCCAAATGAAATTAGAGCAACCCCTGTAGCGATCAATATAGGTCTGCGTTTCAACAAAATAATGGCGAAAGACGCCAGAGAAGTCGCAAGCAAAGCTTTAGACTGAGCAACACCAACAAGTCCAAAACAAGACAACACGACGGCAATCCAATTCGAAATAAATCCGACTTTTCCAAAACGAGCGATAGCGACTACAAGTAAAGATGAATACAATCCGGCACCGTTGGCAATGCGTAATCGCCGAGGATCCGCATCTGGAATATTTCTCGATAGCAATTGCGAAGAAAATCCATACTGATTAGTCGCAGCAAGCGCGACCTGTAGAAAGCAGGCAATGAGCAACGCGAAGAATACATCCGTCAATGTGGGGCGCAAATATAAATAGATCAAAGTAAATAGTACCGGAGAAAATAGCACAAACGATCTTCTGGTCTCAATAACTCCGTAATAAAAGGGCTGCCCATAGTAAGAAAGAGCTAATGTACTCGATATTAATATATAGGAAAGACCTACTAAAGCAAGTCCGAGCGCGACATTGCCAGGCTGAAGATAGAAATTTGCCTTCCGAATATATAAAAATGCGCACAATATTAGTATGATTACATAAAACTCAAAAGCACCTTTGAATGAAAGTAGATGAACCTCCCATTCCCCATTCGTAACAAAAAAATAACCGAACGAAAATAAAAAGCTAAGTGCTAAAATGCCCAGCTTCAAAGGACTTGAGCGCTCACGCGAATTGTCATAGTTTCCGGCTTCTTTCATGATTTCCATACTACGTTTCATTTGCGGCGCTATTAAGATTGACGATACTTTTAGAAATAGAACAGCTACAGATCAGCTTTTGATTTTGTTGAAAAAAATCCCGTTGAACCCGAAATGCTAATGGAGCCGAGCACCCTAAGGAAGCGGTGTTAGCACCTTAGTTATACATGTCATGGATTTATAATCGTTTAAATCCGGCCTCGCCTTAAAAAGTTTTATAGCATATGACCTATTTGCCCCTCGAATCAAACGAGATTGAAAAATTTTGCGAATCGCCCCCCTAAATCGACGAGCTCCGGCATCGGGTTAACGATCTACCACTTTTTTCACAAAATCTAGAGCTTCTAAGCAATAATATTTATCGTCACCGTTGGATGCATTGGTCTAATTAGAATGGAGGCGATTACGATGAAGATAATCAGACCAATCCTGAATTTGGCCACGAGTAAGACCGTCGATCGACATCAATGCGAGAGTTCGGCTCTAGCAATCGATCAATGCTGACGTGTGAGTAGATTTTATCTATACAGACAATGTGATGGAATACCGTCCACAGAATCGGGCCTGGTTAGCTCGCTTCATTGTTCTCGGCGACAGGTTTGAAGTATGTGCTACCGACACGAGTTAGATGTTTGCCGGACCACTTGAAATGGCCCTGCGTGCTCAACGATCTGATCGTCACTTTTGATGCCTAATTAGAGGGCGTGACGGCCGCGGGGAGGCCGGCATCAAGGAGCATAGGATACCGCGGTCGTGATTTGTAAAACCACCACAGATAGGTCAGAACACAAGAACAACCATTTGCCCCTAGGGTAGGCCAAGGCTCTTCGTCAAATGTCGACAGCACGGCGGTTTAGAAAAAAACGTCATTCCGATGATCAGTTACAATACGCATGGTGCAATCAAAGAAGCCAAAGGTACATTCAGTTGGTTGCCCCGCTCCCGTAGCTCTCCCTAGTAATTTTGAGAATCCAGATGAGCCAACAATTTCCATATGTTTTTATAAAAGTTATGTAATTTAGAAGGGCCATGAATAGCATTTCGAGATTATAAACAACTATGCGAGCGGATTTCAGTCTGAGGGGCGATTTGAGATGCTCGAAGTGCGAATATGTAAGATGAGTTTCGAAACTCTGGCAAGAAACATAACTCCACCTGAAGCGTAACGTCCGAACAACCGGGCAGGCTCGTTTATCAAACGAAACAACCATTCCAGTCTCATTCGCCGAATCCATTTTGGAGCGCGCGCAAATCGACTCCCCATAAAATCAAGTATTGCGCCGCCATTTATTATTAAACACGCATGGTCGCAATTCTGAGCTAACGCTACAGAAAGTTCTTCCTGTTGCGGCATCCCCATGCCCAATATAATAATTTCAGGTCGGGACGATACGATTGCGGATAAATATACACTCCAATTCTCGAAGCCATTCAATTTCGATACTACTTGAATGCCTTCTGCTTGTATATAATCACAAGCTCCCGATAACCACGGATCTTTGGTCCCAAATATCGCGGCTGTCCGCCCGCTCATTCCCTGCAAAATCCTGGGAATCATATCTGTCCCGTTGCAATTTAAGCCGCTTTTGCGATCCAAAGCACGCAGGGCCAACTCCAAACCAACGCCGTCTCGAAGAATACAATCCGATTTCAACAGCGCGATCCGAAGATCGTTGTTGCTCCACGCAAGATTGAATCCATGCTGGTTGAGGAAAGACAACACAAACGGCTGTTTTAAATTATTAAGCGTCTCAAGAAGCTGGTTATAAGCGGTCAAGTCTTCAATAACCCGAACTTGATCCAGCAACTCTATCATGGAGCTAGTATTCATCAACAGCGGCTTTCATAATTGAAACGATACCCAAAGATCTGACAGCAAGTTGATTGCCAGCTTGATCGATTTGATTGACTTTAGCTTCAGATATGAAGATGCTGAGTTATGCAAAGCGGTAAAACCGAGTATCGCCAATTTGACGACTTGTTTCAAAATGATTTTTTGCACGCATCACATTTACTGCGTGGAGCGCCGTGGCTTACAGAATTGCCTCCATACGCGTTCATTTCCTATCTCTCACCTTAAGTGAAAGCTCCTTTGCCCGAATGACACAAAGACAGCCCGAAGCTATTTCAGCAAGCTATGCCGTAATATGATCTATTTCGCAAATGCGAAATCAAGGAATTGTTAACGCGGCCACGGTAACGCCGTAGAAATCTA
>NZ_JALNUM010000011.1:0-87676 GCF_026540795.1 Methylobacterium sp. GC_Met_2 | reverse complement strand
TGCCTTGCAACACTTGGCCGAGGTTCCTCGCTTACCACAGCGACGACCCGCGCAGCATCGCCCGCAGTGAGGAACGCCGCCTCGCCGCGGTTCAGCTTACGCGTGCAGCGCGCGACGAGATCGACCCCGAGGCGGCGTTCCGCTTGTCGGCCTGCAACTACGCGGCCCGCATCGCGTATGCACAGATCGCGACGGATCACGTCACCCGCTTCACCGCCTCGCTCCCCCGGAGCACGCCGGTTTTTTGGGTTACGCTGATCCGCGACAGCTACACCCTCCCCTATGACGAGGCTGCGGATCTCGACCTGTTCAAGCTTCAGCAGTGGGTGCGCGCTGAGCTGCGGGGAGCCAGCTTCGTCGGCATGGTCGAAGCCGCCCTCTACACCAATGCTGACGCGGTTCGGGCTGACTGGAAGCGGGCGATCTCTTGGCACCCGCACCTGCTGGTGTGGGGCATCTCCGAGCAGCGGATGACGGAGATCCGCGACAGCCTCAACCGGCGCTGCCGCGCCCTCATCCCCGGCGTTGCGGCCGCCCACTTTCGCCCTCTTCAACTGGAGCAGGTCGAGGGTCAAGTGCTCTACATGTTGAAGTCCCCGCTCAACGAGTACCGAATCATCACGAAGAGACGTTGGGTCACCGATCAGGAGACCGGCGAACCCGTGCGTGAGTTCACCGGCAAGTTCAAAAGTAGGAAGTTCCAGCTTGGACCCGGCGACCTTGTTCGCATGGCGAACCTGCTGGCGGGCAAAAGGCTCGACAGGCTCGCCTTCGCGGCCGGCGACGGCCGGGCGGTCCTCAGCGCCATCAATTGCGCGGCGCGGGCTACCGAGCGGACTTTCGCGGCTCAGGAGCGCGAGCGCGAGGCGAGGCGGCGGAGCATGGCTCGGGCGCAACAGCGGCGACGCCGTTAGGGGCTGCGCCGTCGCCGGCTTCCGCGGGCATGACCAGACCAAACGCAGACGGAGGTTCTTCGTGGCACGCGGCCCTGCCGTGCCGCACCCTGTCGTTCTGCGATGCGGGAGGTCGTTGGACGTGGGAGCCGGTCAGTTGCGAGGCTCGTCGCTCACGACCGGCTGCGCCTGCTGCTCGCCCAGCGAAGCCGGCGCGTGAACATACTCGCCGACGGCCTCACGCCGCGGCGTGATGGGAATCGCGACATGACCGATGAGCAATACCGCAATGAATTGAAGCCGACCTTTCAGGCTCTGTTGCGAGCCTACGCCACGGGGTGTCTACATCGTGTGGGCTCCTCGGCGGCACAATTGTTGACCGAGGATAATGGCGAGCGGGCGCCCGATGCCCGCGCCCTGCTGTTGAGCGATGAGATCCGGCGGGCTCACGCCAATGCCTGCGACCTGAGGGTTGTCGAGCACGAGTGCGAACACCTCACCCGCCTCGATGAGTGGGACGCCGCAGCCGGTGTGTTGGATGTCGCCCTCGCCCTGTTGTGCGAGCTGCACGGGTCGCACAACCTTGCCCGCGCCCTGGCGGCCATCGCCGCCTATACCGCTGAGGATGGCCAGCATAGCGTCGAGAACGTCTACAACAGCCTCGACAACCTGCGCCAAGAATAGCTGGCGGCACCGAGTCCGTCGTGAAATGCGCAGCCCGATGCGGTCGTTTGAGCGCGTCCGGTGGCACGCTGCTTGACCTTCTCGCAGACCGAATCAAGCGCGGCGCAGCTCGGTCGTGCGAAACGGTTCGAGGCTGTCGATGGCCTCGACCGGATCCGTTTTCGCATTCCAGCGGAAGTAGCGCAGGGTCACCGTCTCGGGCGTGAAATCCATGAGCAGGAAGCCGTTCTCCTCAAGCGGCTTCAGCGTCTCGTCCATGTCGAGGTGGTTCGGCGCCAGCGCCCCCACCCCGCGGAACTCCGAGGGCCAGCCGCCGGTGCTCGTGCCGAGCGGGCCGGGCAGCACCGTCACCACCGGCTTCGCCGAGAAGTCGAGCCGCCCGCTACGCAGCATGTAGCCCTCGGCGATGTCATGCAGGTCGCCGCTCACCACGAGTGGGATCCGCTCCGGCCTCTCGGCGAGCGACTGCATCAGCCGGTCGGACTGGGCGAGCCAGCCGGATTGCCAGTAGGGCTTCGGTTTGGCCACCGAGAGCTTGCCGTCGGATCCGAGCAGATCGGGGTACCACTCGCCCCATTTGCCCGCGCTCCAGCCTGGCGGGTTTGAGTGCACGCTGACCACGTGTGCCACCTCGCGCGCCGCCGTGCGGGCTTTCAGCCAGCCCTCGACCTCGGGCGCGACGAACACCGCGGTCGGGCCGGCCAGCGTCAGTGTGCGGCGCACGTCGTAGAGTAGCACCTCGGCGAGCCGCCCCTAGCGCAGCGTGCCGAAACTGTCCGAGAGCCCTGCGGGGCGTGCAGCCTCACGGTCGGGCCGGTCGGCGCCGGGCAGCCCGGCCGGTCGGTTCGGGTCGGGCAGAAACTCCGGGTACCACAGGCGCTGCGTTGCCCACGCCGCCTCCAGCATGAACGAGTCGGCCGGGAAGGTCACGGCGGCGTCGGTCGCCTCATCGTTGTGGAAGTGGTCGTGATCGTCCTGCAGAAAGAACACCGGCGTCGAGCGGCACAGGGTGCTGAAGAGCGGCGCGATCTGTTCGCCCGCCGCGCGCAGCAGCGCCGCTTCGTTGGCGCTACCGAGCAGGGGCGCGCTGCGGTCAAAGCGGGCAAAGGCGAGCGCGGCCGGGTTGCCCCCAAGCTTCGGCGCGGCGCGAACAGGTCCCAGTAGACATGGTCGCCGTTGGCAATCAGCGCGTCGGGGGCGATGACAGGCCACGGCGCAGCAGGCGCTGGCGCACCGTGATGGGCAGAAATTCAAAGCCGGTGCCGGCCCGCGCGAACAGGTCGTAGCCGCCCGCGCGGTAGTAGACGAGCAGGCGCAGCTTCTTGGGCCGGTCATCGGGGCCGGCATCGTGGCGAGGCTCCAGGGCTCGCACTGCACCTTGCCATCGACCGCCACCAAGGCGAGACGGCACTGGGTGCCTGGCTTCAGATCCCCGGCCTGGAACTGCCAGAAGCCGCCGCGGGTGTCGATCCGCTGACCGGGGAAATGCTGCTCGTCGATCAGCAGCGCAGGGACGCCGTCTAGGAGCTGGCAGAACGACGCCTTGATGAGGATGCGGTCGTGGCTGCTGGTCGGCAGGAGGTGGGCGACGGCGCCAGAATCCCATTCTGACGAGGCGGTCGCCCTAGGTTGCGCTGTCTAGGCCGCGGCTGCGGTCTGCAGCGCCCCGAGCGCAACGGAAGGGCCAGCACCGAGCAGTTCACGACGCGTCGCCGGCATACTCTTTCTCCCGCTCCGGACGGCGCGGCTTAGCGTTGGTGTGGACCGTCCTGTTCCCGCGCCATCGCCGTCAACGGGCTGCTCCAGTCTGCGACAACGGTTCACCGACGTGGGTGCAAGCGGACCGTACCAAACAGAATGGCCGTCGAGCTTGCATCAAATGGCAGTATCAGCTGCCGTCTTGCCCGCGAATTGAAAGGCTATATCCTTGCGTAAAGCACCTTTGCCACCGTGGCAGATAAAGGAGCTTGGTCATGAACCGAGATATTTCGGAAGATCTAGTCAAAGCCGATGCGGCTGAAAAGCGTATCAAAAACGCCTTTTTGATGCTGCGGCGAAGCGAATCCAGCCGCGATAAACGGCTGGCACAAAAGATCCTGGCGGAAGATATAAGTCGCGCAGCGGTAGTTCGGATTGAAATGTTTGTCGGTCTATTCTGCTCGATGCTGCACGCAGCCACTACCGAGCAGCTACATCCCGGGGATCAGCCGCTTACGCTCGATGATGTTGCATATTTGCTTGTTAGAGAAGTACTTTGGCGACTTGCGGATGAAATTGACGTCGAAGCAGCACAGGCAACAGCGGAAGGGGCATTAGAAGTTGTAGAGGATAATTTCAAGGGCAGAAAAGCCGGTAAAAGTCGTACCATTGACAATGATTATTGATAGCAGAATGAAGAAACCGACGGGCGGGGCTATGACCCCGCCTAGTGCAGCATTGATGATGCTTTGAAGTGTTAATTTGTACTGTGCTCTCCGAAAACCCGCTGCGAACTAAATATCGTTCCCCGATGAATGAACGCCGCTGTTCCGGTGTCTATCATAATTCCGAACGCCGCCCACGCCATGAACCGCGAGAACCCGGAGCCGTTCAACGCAGCGGTGCTGGATTTCCTGGCGGCGCATTAGCCGCGCTCAGACCACGGTCGCGACCTTCGCTCCGTCCATCGTCACCGTCACCCCAGTCACGTAGCTGGCCCATGCTGAGGCCAGGAACAGCACCGTCGCTGCCACTTCCTCCGGCTCGGCCATGAGCCCGAGCGGGATGCCTGCTTCAGCCTGGGCTTTCGCCTCGTCGATGCCTACGCCCAGCTGCGCCGCCTCGGCCTGCATGCCCTCCGCGACCCGGTCGGTCCGCGTCAGCCCGGGATTGACGCCAACAACGCGCACGCCGCGTCCGGCGTAGGCCTGCGCCAGACCAGCGGTGGCGAGCATGAGGGCTGCATTGGCCGCTCCGCCCGCGAGATGCGTGGGCGCCGCCACTTTCCCGCCGTTGCCGATCACGTTGACGATCACCCCGCTGCCGCGGCGCGCCATCCGCTTCACGGCCGGATCGAACATGTTGACGTAGGTGAAGAGCTTGGCGTCGAAGGCGGCACGCCAGTATTCGGGGGTCAGTTCGTCGGGCGGTGTACGGCGGGCCGCACCAGCACTGTTGACGAGGACGTCGACCGGGCCAAGTTCGCCCTCTAAGGCATCTAGGGCGGACCGCGCCGCGACCGGATCGCTGAGGTCGGCCGCGTATCCGGCCACGTCACCGAGCAACTCGCGGGCCCGGTCGAGGTTGGCTTGAGCGCGGGAGATGATCCCGACCTTCGCCCCCTCATCAAGGAAGGCGCGGGCGCAGGCCAGCCCGATCCCCTTTGAGCCGCCGGTGATGAGAACGACCTTGCCGTCGAGGTCCAGGTCCATCGCCCCCTCCCCTGCCGCCGCGTCTCCCCCTCACCTCGCGCTTGTGCCCGCCTCGGCAAGAGCGCGGTGCCTGCCGGCGTCTTGGGTCTGGGATCGGTCTGCCGGACGGCGTGAGGCGGGACATGAGCAGTTCGGGGCTGCTGAGCTCCTGCTACTTTGGAGCCATCACCAGAGCCAACGCGGTCCAATTCGCGCCCCACCTTCCCTCGCCTCCGTCACGTAAAGGTAATGGCACGGCGACGGGCGTCGTGCGCTACGGAGGTACGCGGATGAACGAGAACACATCTTTAGATGCCGACGATCTGCCCGAATGGGCTTGGGATATCGTCGAGCGGCACGACCTCGGCTTGCGCGCGGATAGTCCTTTTACCGGCGCGAATGTGCTAGTTCATGATGTGGCCGGGGAGCCGAAGGAGTTGAGCGCCAGAATTGCTCGCGAGGGCGGAGTCACAGGTGAAACGCTTAACGGCGTTGCCGCCTGTGCCGCCATGCTCACCGATGCTCTCAAGCTCGCTTCACTGTGCCCTGACCAGCTGTGTGTCGAGGCCGTCGATAGCACTCTCAGATAGCTGCCGGGTCGGCAACTGGAGCGATCCTTGAAGGATCATGAAACGCGCGAATGCGACGGCCGCGCTTGAGACGCAGGCGGCCGCTACTCATGGGTGGCGGCTGTTGGCAGATAGCGGAATGGCTGCTTCGGAGGAGATCGGCTGGAAAAGCGGACGGGCTCCTAACGACCCAAACCAGTCGCCAGGAACGCCGAATGCGTTTCTCCAAAGCGGGCCTTAAAGCTCCAACCAAGAACAAGGCAATTAAGCCCGGATCTAGCGTTGAGTCCAATCGGCTCGTTTAGAGGGCTCCGGACGTTCCTTTGGACGCTTATCGAACCGAAGCACCTCGATCCATGTCCATGCGTTACCGCGCAAGTCTGTAATCCCTCGCGCATTGAGGAGGTTTGCGATTTCCGCCGGGTCCGAAATCCCGGCCAACCGGACCTCTTGCATTACGAAAGAAATCCGAGCTGCTCGCTCGATTCGAGCCTTCCGCCACTTTTCCATACAGCAAAATGAATCTTGCCACTGGAAATGTAAACGGCCCGCACTCTCGCCAGTGCGGGCCGAACGTTGGTAGACCCAAACTACTCTTCAGTAACGCTCAGTACTTGCGGACTAGCGGGGCCGGGATCGGCGAGGCAGCGGCGACCGGCGAGTACAGCGGGACGATGAAGCGGATCCAGCCGTCCGTGGAGTAGTCGCTGCGGGTGCGGCCGAACGCGTTGGTGAGGGTCGCGCCGGTCACGACGTCGCGGGCGACGTAAGCCTGGACGGTGAAGATCTTGAAGTCGTAGCCGACCAGACCGCCGAGGGCGAAGCGGCCACGGTTCCCAGCCGCCGCGCTGTACTGGCTGATGTCGAAGTTGTAGGTGCCGTAGCCGACGGCACCAATCTCGAAGTTGCCGAACTTCTTCGTTGCCGTAAGGTCGAAGTTCAGGGCATCCGAGATGCGGATCGGGCCGATGAAGTTGCCGACCGAGCCACCGAAGCGACCGGGTGAGTCATAGATGTTGGCGGTCAGGTTGGCGGTGATGTTGTAGCCGTTACCGGTGTAGCTGCCGGCGACGCCGAAGCGGTAGGTGTTGGAGGAGAGCTGCGGCAGCACAGGCGTGCCGACCGGGATCCGACCAGCACCAGAAATCGGGTTGGCCGCGGTGCTGCCGTTGAACAGCGAGCCGCGATCGCCGTCGAGGTCGTTCAGGTACACGCCGCCAAGCAAGCTGACGCCGAAGTTGCTGCCGAGATCGAAGGCCCAGATGCCGCCGACGAAGGTGCCGACGTTGATCGAGATATCCTTATTGGGCGAGCCCGCCGCGTTGCGGGTGAAGACGAACACGGTCGGAGGCGCCACGAGCAGCTCGATGCGGCCGCCGAGCGGCACCAGCGGAGTCGAGTAGACCAGGACTGGAATGTTGACGGCCGTATCGGCGTCGTTCCGGCCGTCGGTGCGGCGGTAGGTGAACGTGTTGATGGCGTACAAGCCTTCCGGCAGCGGCGCGCCGATTGCGAGACCGACCTGCTCACCCGGGACCGTAGTCGATTGGGCGTACGACGCCGTGGCGGTCATTCCCATCGTCAGCGCAGCTGCGCCGGCCGCGAGCCAGTGCTTCATCATTTTCTCATTCCTTCCCAAGGTCTCAAGGCGTCCGTCCCGCATTCGGCACTTCCCTGCCGGTCTGCTCGCACATCGCGGCTGCCGGCTTTGGACCTACCGAGCGCCCCCACGGAGCCTGCCCGTCTCAACGCAGGAAATATCCTACAGTTAGCGGTTGATGGATAGCGGGAACAGCTCAGGTTACAGGCGACGGCGAACTGTAGTGGCAGAAATGCACCATCCTTTTCGCACTGCAGTATGTTCCTGCTAACTTCCAGACCAGACCTCCCCAACATCAGCTTTGAAGCGCTGCGGAGGCGCTTTAAAGTTATTACCAAAACCTTAAAGGTGCTGAATTCCGCTGATTCCCCCGTGTGATAGGCAAGGGAGAACTTGCGCGTCTCAGCTGCGGGGAGCGGCGTGCATGGATAGAGCGTGGCAGCGTAAAGCTGGAACGCAGGGGCTGGCTGGTCGCCGAGTGCCGGATTGAACCTTTAGCTCATCAAGTGCTTCAAGGTCCGGATCACTTTGGACGAACCCCGTCAGCTCGGAGACGTTACGCAAATTCGGCGAATCGGCGCCCGGTCTGAGAAGCGCCGCCTAGACGGCCAGACGCTTCTCGACCTTTGTGCGTAGCAGCGGCTTTCGGTCTCGAGCTGCCAGAGCCAACCCACCGGACTGCCCGAAAGCAGACCTTCCGAAGGTCAGAGGAGGATCGTGAGCGGGCGCGGTGGTAATGTCCGCTCTTATGCTTGGCCGCTCGAAAGCGGACTGACGGTAATCCACCCAACCCAGACGTTCACAGGTGCCGGCTAACGCGACCGGTGCTGGCCGAAAGCGGCATGTCCGCTTCGGAAAAACCTGCCGAGATAGCGGACTAGCCCGGCCTGACCCCGCACTGGACGCATCTCACTCGATGATGGCCTGTCCTCGCCGGTGCTCGTGTCCGTTGATGACACGTCTCAGCAGCTTGGTCAGCTGGTCCTGTTCCGCCGGGGTGAGCGCCTCGATCGTCACAGCGTGCGCGAGCCGCGCTGCAGGCTCCATTGCGCCATGGAGGGCCGTGCCCTCCGCTGTCAGGCGACAGATCTGGGCGCGGCGATCAATGGGTGACGTCGAGCGACTGACGAAACCGCGCGCCGCCAGCCGTTTGAGGGCGCCGGTCGTCGTCGTTCGGTCGAGGGCGACCGCACCCGCCAGCGTCGTTTGATCGGCCTCCCCCAAGTCACGCAGGACAGAGAGTAGGCTGTACTGCAACGGAGTGACGCCGAAGGCAGCACATCGCTCAGCGAACAGGCTGACGTGGATCTGGTGCATGCGGCGCGCAAGGAAACCCGGGCGGTCACTCAGAGGCCAATGCTGCGGGCCTACTGGCGCCCCCGCTGCAGTCGCCTCCTCTGCAAGGCCGGCTCGCGGACACTCATCCATCACCCTTCTCCGCAGACCAGTTCCAGCCCTGGCACACTCTATGCAGAGCTAATTACGAAGCATGCTTCGCATTTGGCAAGAATGGGGCCTGCACGAGCTGGCCAGGATCACGAGGTCGAGATGGACAATCGCCGCTACGATCTGGTTCTGCGTGGTGGGCGGGTAATCTGCCCTGCCTCCGGCGTCGATGGCATCCGCGATGTGGCGGTGCAGGACGGGCGCATCGCAGCCGTGGAGGAGACCATCCTGCCATCGGCTGCAGTCGCGGTGGTTGACGTCGCGGGCAAGCTCGTCCTGCCCGGCATGATCGACACGCACGCGCACGTCTACCAGTACGTCACCGGCCGGTTCGGCCTGAACCCCGACATGGTCGGCGTGCGCTCCGGCGTCACCACGGTGGTGGACCAGGGCGGTCCCTCCTGCATGACCCTTCCGGGGTTTCGCCACTTCATCGCAGAGCGCTCCGAGACGCAGGTCCTCGCTTTCCTGTCGGCCTACCTCGTTGGCGGCCTGGAGGGGCATTTCTACCCGAACCTCTACAGCCCGGACGGCGTCGACATCGACGCGACGGTGAAGTCGGCCACCGAGAACCGCGACCTCGTGCGCGGCATCAAGGGCCACGCCGAGATTGGCGGCTTCGCCCGCTGGGGCATCAAGGTGATGGAGATGGCGGCCGAGATCAGCCGCCGCGCCGACTTGCCGCTCTATGTGCATTTCGGCCAGCTCTGGGGCCTGCCGGAATCCGGCGCCAACGGCGAGGACGCCAACACCATCGTCGAGCGGGTCATCCCGCTGCTGCGGCCCGGCGACGTGCTGGCCCATCCCTTCACCCGCCACCCGGGCGGCTTCATCAACGAGCAGGGCGAGGTCCACCACATCATCCGCCGGGCCATGGAGGCTGGGCTGAAGGTCGATGTCGGCCACGGCAGCCACTTCTCCTACCGCGTGGCCCGCGCGTCCCTGCCGGCGGGCGTAATCCCCTACACGCTGGGCGCCGACATGCACGGCTACAACACCGAGGTCCCCGAGGTGAAGAAGCCCGCCGGCACTCCGGACGAGCACCACGACGACGAGAACCACCCGTTCCTCGGGCAGGCCCGGTTCAGCCTCACCCAGGCGATGAGCTCGATGATGGCGCTGGGCATCCCGCTGGAGGAGGTGGTGCCGATGGTGACGTCGCATCCGGCCGAGATGCTGCGCATGGGCGACCGGATCGGCGCCCTCAAGATTGGCTACGCGGCCGACGTCTCGGTGCTGCACGACGATCGCGGCCGCTTCCTGCTGCGCGACAACGAGGACACGCGGGTGATCGCCGACCGCCTGCTGCGACCGGCCTTCTGCCTGCGTGCGGGCCGGCGCTTCGACGCCGACTCGCCGATCTTGCCGCAGGCGATCGCGGCCTGAGATGGTACAGGGGTCCACCTTCGTCCTCGACGACCCGACACCGCCAGACCCGCGCCGCCGCTGGGCCGACTTGGACCCGGCGGCCCGCGGCGCCTGTTATGACAACAATGCGGCCGTCCCCGACAGCGCGGCCCAGGTTGCGGCCCGCAACGCGGCCTCGGCGGCGTACCGAGCTGCGCATCCGGCCGGGCTCGACATCCCCTACGCCGCGGGGGAGCGCGCGGCCTTCGACCTCTACCCTGCGGCGGACACGCAGGCCCCCTGTCTCGTCTTCGTCCACGGCGGCTACTGGCAGCGCAACGCCAGAGCCGATTTCGCATGCTTTGCGGAGGGGCTGAATGCGGTCGGCTGGGCGGTGGCGATGCCGGGCTACACCCTCGCGCCCCAGGCGAGCCTCGCCGGCATCGTCGCCGAGATCGGAGCGGCCCTCGACTGGCTCGCCGAGCACGGAGTGGCGCGCGGGATCGGCGGCACAATCGTTCTCGCCGGCTGGTCCGCAGGGGCGCAACTCGCCGCTCTGCAGCTCGGGCATCCCGCCGTGACCGCAGGCCTGGCGATCTCTGGCGTCTACGACCTCGCTCCGATCCGCGAGACATACCTGGACGCGAAGCTTGGGCTGACCGACGACAAGATCGAGACCCTGTCGCCCCTGCGGCTTGCCGTGACGGCCAAGCCCATGACGCTGGCCTACGGCAGCCGGGAACTCCCCGCCCTCGTCCACGACGCCCGCAATCTCCACGCCCTGCGCAGCGCCGCTCACGCGCCAGGTGCCCTGCTGCCGGTGCCCGACGCCGACCATTTTTCGATCCTCAACGAATTCCGCCGGCCCGACGGCATCCTGGTCCGCGCCGCACTGGACCTTCTCGGAGGCACCCGATGAGCTACGAGGGTGTAGGGGCACCGCTGCCCCGCAAGGAGGACGACCGCCTGATGCGCGGGCGCGGCCAGTATGTCGGCGATCTCCGCCTGCCGGGAATGCAGGACGTGGCCTTCGTGCGCAGCCCGCTGGCCCACGCCCGCATCCGCGCCGTCCACGTCCCGGAGGCGTATCGTGACCGCGTGTTCACCGCCGCCGACCTCGACGGCGTGCTGCCGATCCGCGCCGTCTCGGGGTTGCCGGGCTTCAAGGTCTCCGAGCAGCCGGTGCTGGCTACCGGCAAGGTCCGGCAGGTGGGCGAACTCGTCGCGATGTGCGTTGCCCCAACCCGCGCCGAGGCCGAGGACATCGCCGCCGCCGTGGTGCTCGACTTGGAGGAGCTGCCTGCCGTCCACGACATGCTAGCCGCGCGCGCGCCGGGCTCCGCCCTCGTCCACGAGCACTGGGGCGACAACGTTTTTCTGGAAACCCTCGTCGACATCGGCATTGAAGGCGCCCTCGATGCGCCGATCAAGGTCAGCCGCACCATCTCGACGGGGCGCCAGTGCATGGCGCCGATCGAGGGCCGCGGCACTGTGGTGCAGCTCGATCATCGCCTCGATCAGCTCATCATCCATACCGCGAGCCAGATGCCGCACATCGTGCGCAACGGCCTGTCCGAATGCCTCGGGATCGAGCAGGGGCGCATCCGCATCGTCTCGCCGGATGTCGGCGGTGGGTTCGGCTATAAGGCTATCTTGCTCGCCGAGGACGTGGCGCTCGCCTGGCTGGCGCTCGGACGCGGCCACCCGGTCCGGTGGCTGGAGGACCGGCGCGAGCACCTGACCGCCAACGCCAATTGCCGCGAGCATCATTACCGCATCACCGCTTACGCCGAGTGGGACGGGACCCTGCGCGGCATCGATTGCGAGGCCACCGTCGATTCCGGCGCCTACTCGGCCTACCCGTTCTCGGCCTGCCTGGAGGCGGCGCAGGTCGCCAGCATCCTCCCCGGCCCCTACGACTTCCCGGCCTATCGCTGCCGGACTTGGTCGGTGGCGACCAACAAGTGTCCGATCCTGCCCTATCGCGGGGTCGCCCGCACCGGCGTCTGCTTCGCCCTGGAGCTGGTGCTCGACGCTGTCGCCCGCGCGGCGGGGATCGCGCCTGAGGCAGTGCGCGAGAAGAACCTCGTGCGGCCCGAGCAGATGCCGTTCGAAAACATCACAAAGAAGCATTTCGACAGCGGCGACTACCCGGAGGCCCTGGCCCGCGCACTGAAGGCCATCGACGTGGAGGCGGTCCGCACCCGCCAGCGGCAGGGCGAGCCGGACGGGCGCCGGATCGGCCTCGGTCTCTCGATCTACTGCGAGCAGGCGGCGCACGGCACCTCGGTTTATTCCGGCTGGGGCATCCCGATGGTGCCCGGCCACGAGCAGGCCAGCGCCCGTCTGACCCCGGATGGCGGCCTGGAGCTGCGGATCGGCGCCCATTCCCACGGCCAGGGCCTGGAGACGACGCTCGCGCAGGTCGCCCACGAGATCCTGGGCGTCCCGGTGGCGCGCACCCGCTTGATCCACGGCGACACGGCGATGACACCGTATTCGACTGGCTCCTGGGGTTCGCGGGTGATGGTGATGGCCGGCGGCGCAGTCGCGGCGGCCTGCGAGGAGCTGCGCGCCCGCGCCCTCAAGATCGGCGCCCATCTGCTCCAGGCGCAGCCCGAGGCGTGCCGTTTCGAGGGCGGCCACGTCGTCGGTCCCTCCGGTGACGTCCCGCTGGAGGCCATCGCCCACACTTGGTACCGGCGCCCGCAGGATCTCGCGCCCGACACCGATCCGGGCGGGCTCGAAGTTACAGCCGGCTACAAGCCGGTGCGCGATTCCGGCACCTTCTCGTACGCGGCGCACGCGGCCGTGGTGGCGGTGGATCCCGAACTCGGGGCGGTGGAGATCCTCGACTACGTCATCGTCGAGGACGGCGGCACGCTGGTGAACCCGCTGGTCGTGGACGGCCAGATCTACGGCGGCCTCGCGCAGGGGATCGGCACGGCGCTCCTTGAGGAGATGCGCTTCGACGGCCGCGGCCAGCCGCTCGCCTCGACCTTCGCCGACTACCTGCTGCCCGGCGCGCCGGACGTGCCGATGGCCCGTATAGACCACATGGAGACGCCCTCGCCCTACACGCGCTTCGGGCAGAAGGGCATCGGCGAGGGTGGCGCCATCGCACCACCCGCGGCGCTCGCCAACGCCGTCAACGACGCCCTCGCGCCGCTGGGCGTCGAGATGCTCCACTCCCCTGTCACCCCCCGGCGGATCGTGGAAGCGGTGCTCGCTGCCGGAAAGTCCGCTGCGACCGCGCGGGAGGACGCATGAAGCCCGCGGCCTTCGCCTGGGAGCGCCCCGACAGCCTGCCCGCGCTGCTGGCGCGCCTCGCCGAAGCCCCCACGGGCGTGAAGCTGATCGCGGGCGGTCAGTCCCTCGGGCCGATGCTGAACCTGCGCCTCGTCGAGCCCGACCTCGTCATCGACATCACCGGCGTGCCCGAACTCCGGGAGGCGCGGGTCGAGGGCGAGACACTCGTGCTCGGGGCCTGCGTGACCCATGCCGACATCGAGGACGGCCGGGTGCCCGACCTCACCGGTGGGGCTCTGCAGAGGGTGGCCGCCGCGATCGCCTACCGGCCGGTGCGCAACCGCGGCACGGTGGGCGGCAGCCTCGTCCACGCCGATCCGGCCGCCGACTGGGTCAGTGCCCTGACGGCCCTCGGTGCCGAGGTCGAGATCGCGGGGCGGAACGGCCGCCGCACCCTGCCGGTGGAGCGCTTCGTCACCGGTGCGCTGGAGGTCGCGCTCGGCGCGGGTGAGATCCTGGTCGCCGTGCGCGTGCCGGCGCTGCCGGCTGGCGCGGCCTGGGGCTACGTCAAGCATTGCGCGAAGATCGGCGAGTTCGCCCACGCTATCGGAGCCGTGCACCTCGACCCCGGCGCGGGCCGGGGGCGCGTCGTGATCGGCGCGGTCGAGGGACCGCCCGTGCTCCTCGCCGATGCACGCCCGCTGTTCGGCGGCCGCATCGGCACCGACTTCGTCGCCCGCTTCGACATACAGGCGGCGGATGCGGCTCTGCGAAAGTCCGGCATGGCGGATGCGGTCGAGCGGCACATCCACGTCACCGTTCTGGCCCGTGCAGTGGCGCAGGCGGCCAAACCTATTCCCCTGCACCGTCGTCTGGAGGCTGCATGAGCGCCGCGCTGGCGGATCCCGGGGGCGGCCGGATGGCCCTCGCGCTAACGGTCAACGGCCATGCCGTGCGTCTGGCTGCCGAGCCGCGCAGCCACCTTGGCGACGTGCTGCGCGACGGGCTGGACCTCACCGGCACGCATCTCGGCTGCGAGCACGGTGTCTGCGGCGCCTGCACCGTGCTCCTCGACGGCGAGCCGGTCCGCGCATGCCTTACCTTCGCGGGCGCTTGCGCGGGCGCCGCCGTCACCACGATCGAGGGCCTGGACACAGATGAGATCGCGGGCGAGTTGCGGGCCGCCTTCAATCGCGAGCACGCGCTCCAGTGCGGCTACTGCACGCCCGGCATGCTGGTGGCCGCGCGCGACCTGGTCCTGCGTCTGCCCGAGCCCGACGAACGCCGGATCCGCGTCGGGCTCTCGGGCAATCTCTGTCGCTGCACCGGGTACGCCGGCATCGTCCGGGCAGTGATGGCGGTGATCGCGGCGCAGCGTGCGCGCGGCATTCCCCCGGAGACCGGTGCCGAGCGGACGCTCGGCCCGGTCGGCGCCCGAACCGGCGAGGGGACCGTAGCGGCCGTCCATCTACCGGCGAGCGCGGCCGCGTCGACCGCCCCCGCCGCGGTGGCTGAGCTCGCCGCGTCCTTCGCGCCGGCACATTGTTTCGTGCAAGCCCTCGACCTCGCCCACCCTCCGGAGGCGGTGTTCGCCCTCCTCGGCGACATCGAGGCGGTCGCCGCCTGCCTGCCGGGCGCTGTGCTGACGGCGCGACCGACCCCCGACATGGTCGAGGGCGGTCTGCAGGTGCGGATCGGACCGATCGCCGCGACATTCCGAGGTCGCGCCCGCATCGAGCGGGACGAGGCAGCGCGGAGCGGATCGGTCCATGGTGCCGGTAGCGATGCTGGCGGCCGCTCTGCCACCGAGGGCCGGATCCGCTATCGAGTCGGACCGGGATCGGCGGCTGGCACAGCCCGGATCGAACTGGAGGTCGGCTACACCCTGACTGGGCCGCTCGCCCAGTTCGGCCGCCCCGGCCTCGTGCGCGACGTCGCCGGCCGCATCGCGGTGGAACTCGCCCGCAACGTCGATGCCCGGCTCTCCGGCGTCGCGGCGCCGGCGCCCGCCGGCCTCAATCCGCTCCGCCTGCTCCTCGGCCTCGTCCGCGCGCGCCTCGCATCGTGGTTCGGCCACCCCTGACCTCGACCTTCCATGTTCTACGCAACGGAGACACGAGAATGCCCAGCAGGTTCACCCTCACGACCGCGATCCTGCTGGCCCTCGCGGCGACGGGCGTTCGGGCGGACACGATCCGCATCGGTGTCAACGAGCCGCTGACCGGGCCATTCGCGGCCTCGGGCACCTACGTGGTCAACGGCGCCAAGATCGCCGCCGACGAGATCAATGCCAAGGGCGGCGTCCTCGGCAAGAAGATCGAGCTCGTGATCGAGGACAACAAGAGCAACCCGACCGAGGCCGCTGCGGTCGCCGAGAAGCTGATCACCAGCGACAAGACCCCGGTGATGATGGGGGCCTGGGGCTCCAGCCTGACATTAGCCGTCATGCCGAAGCTCATGGATTACGAAACGCCAATGCTGGTCGAGACCTCCTCGTCCGGCAAGATCACGACGTCGGGCAATCCCTACGTGTTCCGGATCTCGCCTCCCTCGTCGCTGGAAGCCGAGACTTTCGCGCCGATGGTCGGTCGCCTCGGGCTGAAGAAGGTCGACTTCCTGATCCTCAACAACGATTTCGGCCGCGGCGCGGCGACCGATTTTGGCAAGATGCTTAAGGATAAGGGCGTCACGGTCGGCCTCGTCGAGACGATGGATCAGGGCGCGCAGGACATGAGCGCCCAGCTGGCCAAGCTGAAGGCGTCGGATTCTGACACGATCATGATCACGAGTTCGGTCGATCAGCTCGTGCTGCTGTTCAAGCAGATGGCCGCGCTGGGACTGAAGAAGCGGGTGATCACCACCGGCGGCTCCCAGAACCCGGACCAGATCATCGCCCAGGCCGGCGCGGCGGCCGATGGCACGATGCACCTCACAACCTTCCTCCCCTGGTCGCCCGACAAGACGCCGGACCCAAAGGCCACCGAGGCCTTCATCGCCGCGTGGAAGAAGCGCGGCTTCGACTTCGCCGGCGTCACCGAGAGTTTCCGCGGGTACGATGGCATCCGCGCGATCGCCCACGCCATCGAGAAGGCGGGCTCGGCCGATCCGGCCGTGATCACCAAGGCGTTCTGGTCGGTCGACTTCGTCGGGCTCAACGGGCCGATCCGCTTCACCAAGGCCGGCCCCGCCGGTAAGGAGAGCGGCCAGAGCAAGCCCGACGTCTACCTCATCGAGATCAAGGACGGGAAAGTGATCGTGCCAGCGCTGTGAGCGCCCTTGGACCGGCGGTCTGACGCCGGTCCCTTCGTCCGTCCACCGGCCTCCGGGCCGGGGCGTACCTTCGGAGGCCGCCCGTGAACGAACTGATCCAGCACCTCGTCAACGCGCTCATTCTCGGCGGCACCTACGCGCTGCTGGGGATCGGCCTGACGCTGATCTTCGGGATCATGAACGTCGTGAACTTCACCCACGGCGCGCTCTACACGGTCGGCGCTTACGTGATGTACCTGGCCGTCGCGGCGCTCGGGCTGAACTTCTTCCTGGCGCTGCCGGTGGCGATCCTCGGGGGGCTCCTGCTCGGGGCCGCGATCGAGCTTCTGCTGCTGCGCCCGTTCCGGGGCTCGGACATCGACACCACCATGCTGGTGATGATCGGGGCCGGGATCATCCTGCAATCGGGCACGCTCTGGACCTTCGGCGGCGTCGCCAAGGCGATCCCCTCGCCCTTCCCCGAGGCACCGCTCCAGATCGGCCCGGTCTCGGTGTCGTGGCTGCGGCTGTTCGTGCTCGGGGCGGCGCTGACCCTGATCGCGCTGACCTACGCGCTGATCAACCGGACCAAGCTCGGGCTCGCCATGCGCGCCGCCTTCCAGGATTCCGACACGGCGGCGCTGATGGGCGTCGACGTCCGCCGCATCTACACCGCCACCTTCGCGCTGGGTTCGTCGCTCGCTGCCGCCGCCGGCGCCCTGCTCGGTCCCGTTTACGTGGTGTTCCCGCAGATGGGCGGGCTCGCCGAGCTGAAGGCCTTCGCCATCGTTATTCTCGGCGGCCTCGGCAACGTTAGCGGCGCGGCCATCGGCGGCTTCGTCCTGGCGTTCGCCGAGGAGCTGGGCGCCGGCTACGTCTCTTCCGGCTACCGGGACGCGATGGGGTTCCTTATCATCATCGTGGTGCTGCTCTACAAACCCACCGGGCTATTCGCGAAGGCGGAGCGCATCGGATGAGCCGGCTCCTCCCCCTCGCCCTGCTCGCCGGCCTCGTCGTCCTGCCCCTGGGGCTCGGCGCCAACCCCTATCTCCTCAACGCGCTGATCGTGACGGGCATCCTGACGATCGGTGCCATGAGCCTGAACCTGCTCCTCGGCTTCACCGGGCAGCTCAGCCTCGGCCACATCGCGTTCTTCGGGATCGGGGCCTATGTCAGCGCGCTGACGAGCCTCGGCTTCGACGTGAATCTCGGATTTGGGATCCGCGCAGTCCACGAGCCCTGGCCGGCGGTGGTCGGGCTCCTGCTGGCAACGATCGCGGCGGGCGGCTGCGGTTACCTGATCGGGCGGCTCTCCTTCCGGGTGCGAGGCGCCTATTTCGTGATCGTGACGATCTCCTTCGCCGAGGTCGTGCGGCTCGTGGCTCTCAACTGGGTGGAGCTGACCCAGGGGCCGCTCGCGCTCACAAACATCCCGGCGATTACCCTCGGCCTGCCCGGCCTCGGGATGTGGACCCTTCGGACCAAGCTCCAGAATTACTACCTCGTGCTCGGCGTGGGCACGCTCTGCTACATCGTGGTCGCCTGCCTCGTCGGCTCGCGCTTCGGCCGGGCGATGCGGGGCCTCAAGGAGAACGAGCCGCTGGCGCTGTCGGTCGGCATCAACGCCACCCGCACGCTGACGGTGGCGGCGGTGATGTCGGCCGCGATGGCGGGCGCGGCCGGCAGCCTCTACGCTCACTACCTGCGGATCATCGACCCCGACGTGTTCCTGTTCGCCACCACGGTCACCATGGTGATCATGGTGGTGGCGGGCGGCAAGGGCACCCTGATGGGCCCGGTCGTGGGCGGCCTGATCTTCGGCCTGCTGCCCGTGGCGCTCCGCCCGGTCATGGCGCCGGAGGCGCAGTGGATCGTCTACGGCCTCGTGCTGATCGTGATCCTGTTCGTGATGCCGCGGGGCATCGTGCCGGGACTGGCGGCGCTGCTCGGCCGCCGGCAGGGCCGCTCGGCCCCGATCCTCAAGGCCAATCCGGCGGTGCAGCGATGAGCGCGATCCTCTCGGTCGAGCATGTAGGGGTTCGCTTCGGGGGCCTCGTCGCCATCGCCGACCTGCATTTTGACGTCCGCGCAGGCGAGATCGTCAGCCTGATCGGCCCGAACGGGGCCGGCAAGACCACGGCCTTCAACGTGATGACGGGCTTCCTGAAGCCCAGCCAGGGCGATGTACGCTTCCACGGCACATCCCTGAGAGACCTGCCGCCGCACGCGATCACTCGGCTCGGCCTCGCCCGCACATTCCAGCGCACCAGCGTCTTCCCGGACGACACGGTCCTCGACAACGTGATGATCGGCCTGCACCAGATGGGCGCCGCGGCGGGCCGCGTGCCGGTTCTCGACGCGCTCCTCGGCCGCTCGGGTGCCGGCGAGCGCGCAGCGCAGGCCCGCGCCGAGGCGCTCCTCGACTGGGTCGGCCTCGCCGGCCGAGCGCACGAGAAGGCCGGCGCCCTAGCCTATGGCGAGCAGCGTCTCGTCGGCGTGGCCCTGGCGCTCGCCACCGAGCCCACCATGCTGCTCCTCGACGAGCCGGTCTCGGGGATGAACGCCTCCGAGACGCGGGTCTTCGTGCGGCTGATCCGGCAGATCCGCGAGCGCGGCATCACCATCCTCCTCGTCGAGCACGACATGCCGATGGTGATGGAGGTCTCCGACCGCATCGTCGTCCTCAACTACGGCCGCCTGATTGCCGAGGGGCCGCCCAACAGGATCCGCACCGACCCGGCGGTGATCGAGGCTTATCTCGGCCAGGGCAGCGCCGCCCGGCAGGCCGCCGCGGCGGTTCAGGAGGCGGTGCATGCTTGAGATCCGCGACCTCGTCTGCGGCTACGGCCACGTTAATGCGCTGAAAGGGCTGACGATCGACGTGCGCGAAGGCCAGCTCGTGGCCCTCGTCGGCGCCAACGGGGCCGGCAAGTCCACGACGCTCCGGGCGATCTCCGGCCTCGTATCACCGCGCTCCGGCGCGATCCGGTTCGCCGGGCGTGACATCGCGGGCGGGGAGCCTCGCCGTATCCTGGCCGCGGGCATCGCTCATTGCCCGGAGGGCCGGCGCGTCTTCCCGCAGATGACCGTTTCCGAGAACCTCGCCATGGGCGCCTATCTGCGCCGCGACCGGGGGGCGATCGGGGCGGATCTGGACCGCATCTACGGGGAGTTCCCGCGCCTCGCGGAGCGCCGCGACCAAGCGGCCGGCACGCTCTCGGGCGGCGAGCAGCAGATGCTGGCGATCGGTCGAGCGCTGATGGGACGCCCGAAGCTCGTGCTGTTCGACGAGCCCTCTCTAGGCCTCGCCCCCAACATCGTCGAGCGGATGTTCGCGGTGATCCGGGCGATCCGCGACGCGGGCACGACCGTTCTGCTCGTCGAGCAGAACGCCTTCGCGGCCCTCGAACTCTGCGACTACGCCTACCTCCTTGAGACCGGCCGCACCGTGCGCGAGGGGACGGGGCGCGCCCTCATCGCGGACCCGCATGTGCGGGACGCCTATCTCGGTGGCTGAGGCGGAACGGCCCGAGCGGATTTACCTCGGCCCGCACGACCTTCTCGCCGGCCGGACCCTGATGCCGATCACCGTGAGCGGACACCACCTCCTTCTCGTGCGGGACGGCGAGCGGATCGTTGTCGCCGAGCGGGCCTGCCCCCACGAGGGGGCGGATCTGGGTCTCGGCCGATGCGTCGCTGGACGGCTGCTCTGCCCACGGCATCTCGCCTCCTTCGATCTCCGGGACGGCTCCGTCTCACCGGGCTGGTCGTTTCGTGCCCTCCGTCTGTTCGAGATCGAGTCGGAGTCTGATGGGCTATGGCTCAGGACGTAACAAAAGCAGCACATCGGGGTCCGCTTTCTGGCAAAGACGAGAGCTTCCTGAATGGCCGAGGTGGGCGCGAAGCCGAATGCCCGGTTTTGCGAGTGACAGCTATCTGTTGAGACGTAATCTGGCCGTAAGCCGAACAGCCGCTTTGGAAACGATCGGCTGGAAAAGCGGAAGGCCTCGTACTGACCCAACCCAGCCGTACACGAGGGCTCAAGCAATCACCCAAAGCGGAAGTGTTTTCCGCCGCAGCTCCCGCTGACCTGACCGGCTAGCTTTGGACCGGGCTGATTGAGAGGATCATGCCTGCACCCCGGCAGTAGATGACCCTTCGCCGACTTCGAGCCTGTCAACTGAGGGTCCGCTCACGGGTCGGAAGCAGACGCGGCGCGGCATTCCGAAAGCGCCATCTCCCGACTGCGCCGCTCTTTCGACCCCTTCATGTCATCCGCACGAGCACGTCCTCCTTTCGGAGCTTGCGGTGCAGGAAGGCCATGGCGACGTGGCCGGCCAAAACCGCCAAGAGCGTGAAGGCCAGCCAGTGATGGAGCAAGTCACCGGGGGCAACCATCCAAGCGATCTTCTCGTCGCGCCCGGGCATCACCGGGATGCCGTAGGGCGCGAACGGCTTGCCCGAGCCGTACTGGCGCAGCAGCGCGATGCCCGGCACGACGCCCATCAGCGCGTATATGAAAAGGTGGCCAGCGACCGCGGCGCGACCAAGTCGCCCCGGATGTGGCGGGCGCCGGGCCAGGTTCGCCAAGCCCCAGGCACCGCGTAGAAGCACGAGCACGAACAGGGTGAAGCCCAAGGTGAAGTGGCTGCCGCCGACGATGCGCGTCACCGCGTTGTCGCCGGTGGCGACCTACAGCAGCGCGCCTGCGAACTGCCACGCGAACAGCGCGGCCATCAGCCAGTGGAACGCACGGCTGACGCGGCCGTAACGGCTCGGTGTATCCAGCCACCCGTCTACGACCGGGGCTGCATCAATACCGCTGGCCGCGCTCATGCAATGGTCCCGTCCCACAGGTCCCCGGCCATGCCTCCGGCCCTGAGGATCTCCTCGGCGGCCGTGGTGAGGGCCCGGTCCGGCCCAGGTAAGTGGCAAGGTCGCGAGACAGCCGCTCCAGGGGATGCGGGAGCAGGAATCCTTGCAGGCCGACCGAGCGCTGGGCGAGTTGCAGCACGTCGAGCCCGGCCCGCTCCACGGATAGTCGTGCTAGATTGACGAGGGCGACGACGCGCTCCGGCGGAAGGATGCCCTCGGAAACTGTCTCTGCAGCGCGGTTCACCCACAGCCTGGCCCCTTCGACCTCGATGGCACCCTCGCCGAGACGCGCGAGCTGGTGTGGGTCGCCGCCACGGCCGGTCGCGGCGAGATGCCCCCGCCAGGCGTCGAACACAGCCTCGATGCCTCCGACCTGCACGGCCGCGAACCGCCACGCGCCGCCCGAAAAATCTGGCTGGCGGAAGTAGTCGTCCGGGCCGCCCAGAACGTCCTCCGCCGCCACGGCGATGCCGCCGAAGTCGAGAGTTCCCGTAGCCGAGGCGCGCATGCCGTGGGCCCGCCACGCCGACAGGTCGCTCCGGGTCCCGGGTTCCAGAGGCACGACCAGCATCAGGGTTCCGATCCCGGCCTGACCGCGGCACGTCACGAGCGCACGGGTGACGTAGCCCGCCCCAGAGGCGAATGTTTTCACGCCGCTGAGCCACATGCCGTCAACGCCATCCTGCAGGACGAGGCCGTCCTCGGGCGGCTCTGTGTTCCAAACGCCGAACAGGTGGCCGGCGCGGGCATCTGCGAACAGGCGCTCTTGCTGGCCGGCGTCACCGTACCGAGCGATGAGCTGCAACGCGTTGACATGACCCTCGTAGAGCCGCCCGAGGGCGAGGCTGCCGTATCCCACCAACCGCAGTACCGTGGCGAGCCTGGAGGCTCCCGACTCCTCACCGAGATCAGCGCCGCCAGCCCAGGATGGGACGGGCGTCGCGAGCAAGCCCAGACGTGCGAGGTCGGCGACGTCTTCGGCTGGGAAGCTATCGTCGCGGTCCTGAGTCTGCGCGCGCTGCGCCGCCGACTGTGACACCGCGCGTGCCGCGGCGACGGCGTCGAACGTCAGGTCGAGCGGCGTGCGCTGATCCATGGTGTTCTCCCGAGAAGCAGCGACAATCGCCATGATCGCGCTCTGTCGTCGACGAACGGCCGCTGCCGGAAGATATTCCAGTCTCCCGGTTTACGGGCCATCACGGCGTGCGACTTAATCGACGGTTACGCAGCGGCCGGTCACTCGGTTTGTCACATGCGAAGCACAGGCTGTCGCTCGCTCGGCTTCTCGTGAGCAGGCGCATCAGCGCGATGGATCCCGGCAGGTGGCAGAGATGGTTGATCGACCAAGGGCCACCCGGAGCTTGCCGGCCGTCTCGACGCTGACGGCGACGGCCATCGTGGTAGCCGACATGATCGGCGTCGGGGTCTTCACCAGCCTCGGCTTCCAGGCCCGGGACGTTCCGTCCGGCTTCGCCCTGGTGCTGCTGTGGGCCGTCGGCGGCGTCGTCGCGCTCTGTGGGGCGCTCTGCTACGCCGAACTCGCCACGATGTTTCCCCGCTCAGGCGGCGAGTACACGTTCCTCTCACACATGTACGGCCCGGCGGTCGGGTTCATGGCGGGCTGGCTCTCGGCCACCGTCGGGTTCGCCGCACCGGTGGCGCTCGCCGCTATGGCGTTCGGGCGGTACGCCGAGGCTGTACTGCCCGGCGCGCCTGCACTTCCGCTCGGCCTCGCGTTAATCTGGATTGTCACGGCCATCCACCTGCGTGGCCTGCGCCACAGCAGCGTGTTTCAGGTCGGCTTCACGCTGCTGAAGCTCGCCCTGATCGTGGTGTTCATCGCGGTCGGCTTCACCCGGGGCGGTGGCCAGTCCATCGGTTTCGTCCCCGGCGCGCAGGACGTCACGCAGATCATCAACGCCGGCTTCGCGGTCAGCTTGGTCTTCGTGATGTACGCGTATTCGGGCTGGAACGCCGCGACCTACATCGTCGGCGAGCTCCGCGATCCGCAGCGCAGCCTGCCGCGGGCCCTGCTGGCCGGGACGGGGTGCGTGGTGGTGCTCTACGTCGCGCTGAACGCGGTGTTCCTCTACACGACGCCGCTGACGGAACTCGTCGGGCAAGTCGAGGTCGGCCTGATCGCCGGGCGTCACGTCTTCGGCGAGGCGGGTGGCCGCCTCGTCGGTCTCCTAATCTGCGCCGGCCTGATACCGACGATCAGCGCGATGATGTGGATCGGTCCCCGCGTAACGGTGGCGATGGGAGAGGACGTGGCGCCCCTGCGCGTGTTCGCGCGTCGCGCGCGCAATGGCGTACCGAGCGCCGCAATCCTGCTTCAAGGCGGGGTCGCCAGCCTCCTGCTTCTGACGCAGAGCTTCGAGGCGGTGCTTGCGTTCGTACAGTTCGGCCTGATCGCCTGCTCCTTCTTGACCGTGCTCGGCCTGATCAAGCTCCGGATTACCCGACCCGACCTGCCACGGCCGTGCCGGACCTGGGGCTATCCGTTCACGCCGCTGGTCTTCCTCGCGGTGACCCTGTTCATGATGGTTTATCTCGTGGCGGTGAGACCCTTTCAGTCCCTGGCGGGTCTGCTCTTGATGCTGGCTGGCCTCGTCCTCTACGCGGTCGCGACGGTGCAGAGACGGCACGGAGCCTGACGGCCCTGCGCCCGCCCTAGGATCGCCGAACTCTAGCCGGCGTCCGATTTGCGGGCGTGCAGCACGTCGAGCCGATACTCGGCGGTCCTCGACTGTTTCACGACCGTCGCGAAGGCTCGAGCACCCGCGATGAAGCCTTCGGCCGCCTCGTCGCCGGAGAGCGGGTAGTGGGTCACGCCGAGCCAGTGGACCAGAACGATATCGGCTTCGGGTAACAGAGCGCCCTCGACACGCGCGACCAAGCGCGCGAGATCGGCGCGGTCGAGATAGTACGCCACCTCCGAGATCACGATGAGGTCGAACCGACCGTCCGGCCAAGCGCCTGGGACGGCCTCCAGCAGAAAGTGCGCATTCGGGCAATCGGCGCATCGCGCACGGGCCGCCTCCAAAACGGACGGCACCACGTCGAGGCCGATCAACGCGTCGCAGCGGCGACAGAGCTGGTGCGTGAACACGCCGATCGAGCAGCCGACATCCAGTGCGGATGCGTAATGGGCGCGCGGCAGGGCAGCCAGCGTCGCGGCGTATTTGTCGCGCTCGTATGGGCTCGTGGCAAAGCGCCACGGATCCGCTTCGGTCGCGTACATTCCCTCGAAGTAGTTAGGATCGAGGGTTTTCGTTCGACGCCCTGCTGGAGCGTCAGTCGGCCTGTCGAACGTCGTCTCCAAGCCTGCGGCTCCTCTGATACCAATCAAGGTACTCGTGGCGGCGACAGCTCCGGACTGGAGCATGTGACGGCGTGAGACGGGCTCGCGTACACGCATGATACACCTCAGTGTGCCAGTAACTGTGGGACTGGGGAACAGCACGCAGTCGGGACAGTTCCGAGCACAGACGCCGGCGGTCTTCCGAGAAAACGCGCTGGCGCTAGCGCAGTCGCCCGCTCCGATGCCGTTGCGATTGAGACCGGACCCTTGGCTACCCCCTCATCAGTGATGCCCCCATAGGCCATCGGGGTAGACTGAATTGGGCAGTATCGTCCGGTTATGTGACCTCGTCACAACCGGTTGAGTGACTGAGCGGGGCGCAAAGCTGAACGGTCGGTTTTGTGCTCATTGAAGCTTCGGCATGACGCAGTCTGGCCGAAAGCCGCCCGTCCTCTTGAGGGAAAAAGCACTGGAGAAGCGGACAGGCTTTTGATGACCCAATCCAGCTGTTCGGACGGCTGTCGGCGCTCCCCCAAGGCGGCCGTCCGTTAGTCAACTTGAAATTTCGGAAGAGGTGGACATCTGAAGTTAAGTCGTTGCTCGAAAGCCGAAAACATACTAACGCTGTACCAGCTAACGACTGCGATCTGGCCACGAAAGTTCGGATTGATATGTAAAATTTCTGGACACATCCGAAACCAATAAGTTGGTTCTAAAGAGATTACTTTTGCTGGAACCTCAGCAAATCGATGTAGACCGTCTGACGTCTGGCTCGTCGAATCGGCACCGAAAGCCTTGCGATCTCATTGGAGCTATTCTAAAAAGGCTAGAGCGTCGCGGATGGCCTACGTCGTATGGTCGATCAGGAAGGCTTGTTCTGGCTCAGCGACGCGCAGTGGGCTGTCATTGCCCCCTACATGCCTAACTCAGTCGCCGAGCACCTAGACGACCGTCACACCGTGTCCGGCATCGTCCATGTGTCGCTGACAGGATGCCGGTGGCCAGATTGCCCGGCAGTGTACGGTCCGCGCGGCTCCGTCTATCGACGTTTCAGTCGATGGCGCCATCGACCCTTCTGGTCGGCCATGCTGAAGAAGCTGTCCGATGCCGGGTGGACCGATGAAGCCCGCGCCCTCGATCCCGTGGCGATGGCGCGATCACGTCCACGCCGGCGTGGCCTGAGGATCGACCGCAAATGGCGCCCCCCGGAGCGACCATCTGACGACCGACGCACCACAGATTGAGTGGTGCGCTGCATGCTCAACGCATGGCAGGCGAACTGCAGGAGTGTCTCCTCACCACTTATAGCTGATGCTCGCCAATACCTGTCTCGCCTGACCGTAAAAACAGGCGTTGACCGTCTGACAGGACGAGACGAAGCGCCGATCAGCGATGTTAGTCGCGTTCACCTGGAAGCGCCAGCGATCCCAGTTGTAGTGAACCTGCGCGTCGAACAGCACGTACTCAGGCACGTGGAAAAGATTGGCCTGATCCGCGAAGGACCGACCGATGTAACGCGCACCGCCGCCGAACCCGAAGCCGCGCAGCTCGCCTGTCGGGAAGGTGTAGTCGAAGAATATATTGGCGAAGTTCTCTGGGGTATTCACCGGAACCTTACCGATGAGGGTGAGGTCACCGTTCTTCTCGTTGGTCAGTCCATAGATCGTGTACGAGGCCGACACGTTGAGGCCGCTGAACACGGTGGCGGTGAGCTGGGCCTCGAAGCCGGTCGAGCGCACCTCGCCGAGCTGCGACTGGAACTGCGGGTTGGTTGGATTCGCCGTCAGCACGTTCTGGCGGTGGATGTCGAAGCCGGCCAAGGTAACGAAGTATCCCTGTCCTGGCGGCTCGAACTTGACGCCGCCTTCGATCTGGTCCCCCGTCTCGGGTCTGAACGTTCGGTTGTTGATGTCGGTGCCGATCAGAGGCTGGAACGAGGTCGAGTAGCTGACGTACGGCGCGAGCCCGAAGTCGAAGTTGTAGATCAGAGCCGTACGGTAGGTGGTTGCGGTATCATTGCGACCGTCGTTCCGAGCGCCATTGGTCAGCTTGTCGTTGATCCGGTTTTCGGCGAAGTCCTGCCGGACACCGACCAGCAGGGTCAGTTGATCGGTGAGCTTGATCTGATCTTGCCCATAGAGGCCAAGCTGCTTGAAGGTATCGAAGTTGACTTGGTAGGGACCCGGCGTGCCGGCGGGTCCACCGTACGCAGGGGCCAGGATGTTGAGGTCCGGCGCGGAGTAGAACGGGTTCGCGCCGAAGTTCGTGCCCTGATTGTCGCTCAGGCGATAATCCTTGTAGTCCAGGCCCATGAGCAGATCATGGCGGAAGTAGCCGTCGAAGAAGCGCGCCTCTGCCTGATTGTCGACCTGGAAGATGTTGACCCGGTCCTTCACGAGGAACTGGTAGCGGGCGAGCTGGGTCTGCGTCGCGTCTCCGAAGGCGTAGCCGTTGCCGATGTACGAATTCTGATAGCTGTCGCCGAACGAGTAGCGCAGGTTCTGACGGAACGACCACGTGTCGTTGAAGACGTGCTCGAACTGGTAGCCGAGGAACGCCTGATCGCGCTGGAAGGTGTTGAAGTCGCGATCCCCGACGTTGGTCGAGCGCAGGATGCGCAGACCAAGCGCCTGCGGGCGAACGGTGCCGGCGTAGGGCAGGAAGTTCGCCGACACGCCGGTCGTGTCATGCTGGAATGCGGTCAGGACCGTGAAGGTCGTCGCCCCGTCCGGCTTGTAGGTGAACGCGGGTGCGATGAAGTAGCTGTTGTCCTGCAGACCGTCGATCTGCGTGCCACCGTTGCGGCCGTATCCGGTCAAGCGATAGAAGTAGTGCCCCTCCTTGTCGACCGGGCCGCCGACGTCGAAGGCGGCGTACTTCTGACCATACGAGCCGCCGCCGACCTCGACGTAGCCGAACGGATCCTCGGTCGGGCGCTTGCTGACCTGGTTAATGATGCCGCCGATCGGGCCGGCGCCGAACAGCACCGCAGCGGGCCCGCGCAGCACCTCGACGCGCTCCAGCCCGAAGGTGTCGTAGCGGAAGTAGCCGAAACCGTAGTTCAGCGTCTGCAAGCCGTTCAGGTAGAGGCCGTAGTCGCTCGCCACGAAGCCGCGCAGGAGGAAGTAGTCCAAGCGCGTGTCGTAGCCGAACGGGCTGGCGTAGGTGCCGGCCACGTACTGCGTCGCCTGGGATAGGTTCTGCGCGTTTTGGGCGTCGAGTTGCTGGCGTCCTACGACGGTGATCGACTGCGGCGTCTCGATCAGCGGCGTGTTGGTTTTGAGAGCGGTGACGGAGCGCTTGGCGACGAAGCCGTCGATTGGCCCATTCGGGTTCTCGGGCCGGCCGGGTCCCGGTTGTCCGGACGAGACCGGCCCATAGCGCTCACCGGCGCCCCGGCTCTCAACACTCAACTCGTCGAGCTGCACGCTACCTGCGTTCGCCGAGACGCCCCGTCGCGGCGTGTTCGCCTCCTGAGCGGAGGTTCGTCCCATCGCGCCGCCGAGCACCGCGAGGGAAACGCCCGCGAGGGCGAGCGAGCGTACCATGGTGTGTTGAGTGCTAATGATCTTCATAGCCCCGAGCCCGATCCAAGCAGCCGCCCGCGCTCGCCGCAAAGAGATGCGACGTGGCTGCCTTGTTGTTTGAAATTGTTATAAACTGCTGTTTTGCTTTACTTTTCTGCTCAACGGATACGGTTGAGACACAGGATGGACAAGACGGTTAGACCCCAACTTCGGTGGATACGGCGGACCAGTTGCAGCGAGGTCACAGCCGCGGACCGGTCACCGCACACCTCGCATCGGCAAACTTAGCGCAACGGCGTGTGAGGCTTCGGTTGCGAATAGTAAGCATCACAGGTTGATGCCACTGAAGATTCTATGCGGCCGCCGAGGATACAGCTGGCGACTAATTTATCTTCATTCATCCCATCTAGGGAGCCGCCCTAGAATCGTTGCGCCATCGCGATCACGCGACGCTGAGACCGCGCGGTGAGTTCGAGCCGCAGGGTGATGATGGGGAGGGGATAGTCATAGTTGCGAACGAGAGCGGGGCCTTCGTCGCCCAGCCACGCTGCTTGGCTGCAACCCTGCGGGCGAGGTGCCGAGCGATAGTGGCTGAGGATGCGGTGGGTTCGGTGTGCGGTTAAGTCCACGTTGAGCGGAAAGGTTTATTCCCCGGCCAAGTCGTTGGTGTGGTCTGAGGCGGTTGGACGAGGTCGATGGAACGTTCAGCGCAGTCCACGGATACCTCCTCGGCGGCGGCCGATGAGTATGAGGCGGTGATCGGAGCTGCCGAGGAGGCGGTCCTAGAGCCCCTGGCAGACTTCCCGCACATCGACCTGCGCTCGGGCGTGGAGCCGTGGGAGAAACGTCGCGCCGCCGGCAAGATCCTGCGCCGGGATCTACCGCATTCGGCTCATGCCGTGCTCGATCTCGCCCGCGACCGTCCCGACCCGGTCACGCTCATCGAGGCGGCCCACGAGGGGCGACAGTCGTATCTGCTTCCGCTGCGGGTCGCCCGCATGGCGTCCTCGCCGTTCGCCTTCCTGCGCGGGGCCGCTCAGGTCATGGCCTGGGATCTCGCGCAGGGACCGCGCGGCGCGATCGACGTGGTGATGAACGGCGATGCCCATATCTCGAATTTCGGCCTGTTTGGCTCACCCCAGGGCGAGGTGGTGCTGGACCTCAACGACTTCGACGAGGTCACGGTCGGGCCGTGGGAGTGGGACCTAAAGCGCCTGTGCGCGAGCATCGAGGTCGCCGCGCGGCATGCCGACGTCCCGCCGGCCGAACGGCGGCAGGCGGTACTAAGCGCGGTGGCGGGTTACCAGCACACGATGGACGACCTCGCCCCGCGCGGTTCGCTCGACGTCTGGCAGCGCGCGGCGCGCGCCGAGGACCTCGCCTTCGCCGGCATTGAGATCGACGCGCGTTCGCAGGCCGTGGTGCGCAAGGCTGTCGAGAAGGCGCGGCGGAAGAACAACACGAGCTTGCTCGATCGGGTGGGCGAGCGGCGCACGGACGGCGGCTGGCGCTTCCGCGAGGAGCCGCCAATCCTCGTCCGCGTCGACGAGGCGACGCGTGAGGCCGTCACCACCGGCCTGGAGCGTTACGCCGAGACGCTGCCGCGCGAGCGGCGGTTCATGCTCAGCCGCTACCACGTGGTTGACGTCGCGCATCGCGTCGTGGGCGTCGGCAGCGTCGGCACCCGCGCGTACGTCGCGCTGCTGTGCGGCAACTCGGATCAGGACGCGCTCTTCCTCCAGGTGAAGGAAGCCGTGCGACCGGCCCACGCGCCGTATCTACGCGGCATGCCCAAGCCCTACGCCGACCACGAGGGCGAGCGCGTGATCTACGGCCAGCGCCTGCTACAGGCGGTGGGCGATCCGCTGCTGGGCTGGACGAAGATCAAGGGGCGGCCGTTCTACGTGCGGCAGATGAAGAACATGAAGGGCGAGATCCCGGTCGCCCGCATGACGGGCCGGTCGCTCCAGTACTTCTCGCACGCCTTCGGCGCCCTGCTCGCCAAGGCCCACGCGCGGACCGGGGATGCGGCGGCGATCGCGGGCTATTGCGGTCATGACGGCCGCGCCGACCTGCGGGAGGCCCTGGCCGATTGGGCGATGGCCTACGGCGACCGGAACGAGGCGGACTATCAGGCGTTCCGGACGGCCATCGCGGCGGGCAGGCTCCGAGCGGCCGACGATCCACACCTATGATTCGGTGGGCGCATCGACGAGCCGATCACCCGGACAACGTCGTTATCCCGGATCCGTCGGCCTGATCCGATCCCAGCCCACCGTGCTGATGCTCGGTGGGATCGGCTTCGTAGAGCGTCTTCAGGAGTGCCGAGAGGTCGGAGAAGGATAGGCCGGCCTTCTGCACCACGCGGTCGGCCTGCCCGGCCAGCTGGCGGAAGTCGTCCGCCGTGACGTCTTTGGCCGTCAGAACCACCACGGGGATGTCGTACCACTCCGGGCGGGTGCGCAGCAGGCGCAAGAAGCCGAAGCCGTCGAGTTCCGGCATCATCAGGTCGAGCAGGATCAGCCGCGGCCGGTGCTCGCCGACCGCCGTCAAGCCAGTTCGGCCGTCCGCCGCCGTGACCACCTGCCAGCCCTCCCGGGACAGCTGGGATGCCATCAACGCGCGTAGGTCGGCGTCGTCGTCCACGATCAGCACCGGCCCGTCGTGGGGCTTCGGCCGGAATCGCTCCATTGCTTCCTTCAATTGTACCCAGTCGACCGGCTTCTGCAGGTAGTCGGTCGCCCCGAGCGAGAACGCGAGGTTCTGCTCGTTAAGCACCGTGACCATGATCACCGGCAGATCACCCAGCTCCGGGTCGGCGCGCAGCGCGCGCAGCACCGCCCATCCGTCCATGCGCGGCATGGTCACGTCGAGCAGGATCGCCCGTGGGCGTCGGGCATGGGCCTGCTCCAGCCCCGCCGTCCCATCGGCTGCCGTCGCGACGTGGAAGCCCTCCTTGGTCAGGAAGCGCGCGAGCAGGTCACGGGTCGCCTGGTCGTCATCGATGACCAGAACCTCGCTGCCTTGCACGGCTTGATCATCGGATCGCGGCACGCCGGACGATGACCCGGGCGGTGCGTGTATCTCCTCGCCTCCGGCCGCGCTGGCTAAAACGGTCAGGGTGAAGGTCGTACCCTGGCCCTCACGGCTCACGACCGCGATGTCACCGCCGAGCATATGCGCAAACGCACGGGTAATTGCCAATCCCAGCCCCGTGCCGCCGAAGCGCCGCGTCGTCGAGGCGTCGGCCTGACTGAAGCGCTGGAACAGTCGCGCGACCTGCTCCTCACTCATGCCGATGCCGGTATCGGAAACGGCAAAAACCAGTCGGTCGCCCTCGGCATCCGTCTGCCGGCGTGCCGACAGGGTGATGCGCCCGCCTTCCGTGAACTTGGCCGCGTTGCTCAGCAGGTTGATCAGGCACTGGCGCAGCTTGGTCGCGTCGGTGTAGGCGCCGCCGAGCCCGTCCGCGAGATCGAGAACGAGGGCGTTGCCCTTCTTCTCGACCAGCGCCTCGACGGTGGCGGCGACATCGCGCACGGTCGCGGCGACGTCGAGGTTCTCGGGGTACACCTCCATGCGCTCGGCCTCGATCTTCGAGAGGTCGAGGACATCGTTGATCAGTCCGAGCAGGTGGCGCGCGTTCGCCTCGATCTTCTTCATGTCCGGAAGCAGGTCCGCCTGGCCGGCGTCCTCCATCTCCTCCTGCAGCATCTCCGAGTAGCCGATCACCGCCGAGAGCGGCGTGCGCAACTCATGGCTCATGTTGGCCAGGAACTCGGATTTGGCACGGTTGGCCTCCTCGGCGGCCTCCTTCGCCGCCGCGAGCACGTGCTCGGAACGCTTGCGTGCGTCGATGTCGGAGACGACGACGACACCGCCGACGAGCTTGCCATCCGGATCACGCATCGGCGCGCCCGCGAAGCCGATCCAGGCGTGCGAGCCGTCGCCGCGCTGATAGTCGACCTCCAGCTCCGCCTGAGGCTCGCCCTCGCGTACCACCTGGATCAGTGGCCACTCTCTCGGCTCGACCGGCCGACCATCCTCGTGGAAGCCGACCCAACGGGCTGGTCCCTCGCCGGGTTGCGCGGGCAGTACCCCGTGCCCGAGGATCGCCTCGGCCCGGGCGTTGTGGCCGGTGATCCGGCCGGATGGCGCCTCGGCGATGAGCACTCCTACCGGCAACGTATCGAGCACGGTCCGCAGCAGCGCCTCGCCCGCGCGTACCTGCGCCTCGGACAGCGCCGCCGTGGTCACATCGGAGACCACGACTCCAACGCCGATCGCCGCCGGCCCCTCTTCTTGCTGCAGCGGATAGAAGCTCATGCGGAAATGGCGCGCCCCGCCCGGCGCGCTCTCGCTCGGAACGCTGATGGGCACATCGGCGCTGACCAAGCCATGATCGCGTGCCGCTTCCAATAGAGGTGTGAGCTGATCTTCCAGCTTAGGGAGAAGCGTCCAGATCGGCGCGCCGAGATCCGCCCCGAAGCCGCGCTCGCTCATCGTCGCCAACGCGCGGTTCATGTGACGGATCTTCAGATCACCGTCGAGGAAGCCCAGCCCGACCGGGGCATTAGCTAGCACGCCCTCGAACAGCCCACTGCTGCGCTGGCTCTCGCGGCGGCGGACGAGGGCGAGGCGCGCCAACAGCGTCACGGCGAGGCTGGCACAGAGGAGACTGAACGCGGTCAGGATGGCGTAGCGCAGCCTGTCGTAGCGTTCGCTCTCAGCCAGCGCTTCGCCGGCGCGCTGCTCTGCAGCCGCGGTCGCGACGCGGATCGCGTCCATCAAGCGCTTGCCCTCGCCCGTCTCGACCAGGGCCGCAGCGGCGTGGAAGCCTTGATCGCGACGGACAGTCACGACGCGGTCGGAGAACACCCTCTCGCCGTCGATCAGCGTGCGCACGGGGGCGAGCGCGGCGACGGCAGGATCGAGGGCCGTGCGGTCAAAAGCATCGAGGTGGGCGGCTTCATCCCCGATGCGGTTGAGTGCGTCGGCGTACGGTTCGAGGTACTCGGGCTTGCCGGTCAAGGCGTAGCCGCGCATGCCGGTCTCCAGATCCTTCATGGTCGAGAGCAGGCGATCACTGCGGCTGATCAACGCGCGCTGGCGCGATTGCTCCCGACGCGCGGCTTCGCCAGCGACGAAGTTCCAACCGGCTAGGGTGACGGCTAACCCGAGCAGTGCATAGGCCAGGGGCGAGCTCGGCAGGCCGGCGAGGGGGCGCGAGCCGCGCCAACCGGGGCGTCGTATGAGCGAGGCCGTATCGGGCATATGAGCTACCTATGCCCCTTTTCATTCGGGCATTCGACACTCGTAGCCGTCGAACCCCATGGAACGCGAGTCTGAGTTCCATAGGGTACCCCTATGCGAACGGTCGAGCATACCAAGCAGCGTCCGCTTACGGGATGTCGTGACAGCCCGCTGAGTGACCGGGATGGGCGCAAAGCCGAGCGACCGGTTTTGCGCCTATCGGCGATCCGGCATGGTGAAGTCTGGCCGAAAGCGGACCAGCGGCTTTCGGCCACAAAGGTTGAGAAGCCGCCGCTCGGTTGCAGAGTTAGGCCGACACGATGCGCGATGCGTGTTGCGTTTGACCGACCGCAGGTGCCTGCCCGCCACTCTGGTCGTGGAGATCCGTTCCGGCCGTCTCCGGCATGAGCAGCGCCGCGCAGAAGGCGACCCCGTAGGCGCAGAGGGCGCAGGCGCCCATCGCCGTCCCCAGCGGCCAGCTCGCGGACAGGAGGCCCACCGTGGCGGGCACGACCGAACCGAAGCCGCGCCCGCCCCCGAGGCAGAAGCCCTGGCCGCTCGCCCGGATCGACGTGGGGAACAATTCCGCGAAGGTCGGCAGCATGCCCGAGGCCAGGGCCCCCTGGAACGCGCCCAGGAAGAAGCTCAAAACGATGGTCGTGGTGAGGCCGATCGGCGCGAGCAGTAGGATCGCGACGTTGCTGGATTGCAGCACAAGGAAGGTCATGAAGGCCGGGCGGCGGCCGATCCGGTCCGACAGCCAGCCGTAGAGGAGCGGGCCGACCAGGGAGCCGAGGATGTTCATCGCGAGATAGCCGGTGCTCGACTTGATCGAGAGGCCGAGCGCCGTGCGCAGGTAGGTCGGCAGCCACGTGATCATCACGTAGGCGCCGCCGAAGATGCCGGTCGACATGATCGCGGCGGCAGCCGTGCGGCGCAGGTGCCGGCCCGTAAAGATCGTCCAGAACGGCGGCGGCACGACACCAGCGCGCTGAGCCGCCCGCGCCTCGGCGTAGATTCCGGATTCCGGGACGAGTCGGCGGATGAAGAAGACGAGGCCTGCCGGGATGATGCCGATGGCGAAGAAGACGCGCCAGCCCGTCTCCTCGGAGAACAGGGATGCGATGACCGGCAGGAGGCTGACCGAGATCGCGTAGCCGACCGCGTAGCTGCTCTGGACGGAGGCCGCGACCCGCCCTCGCAGGGCCGGACGGATCACCTCGCTGATCAGGACCCCGCCGACCGCGGCCTCGCCGCCGTAGCCGAGTCCCTGGAGGAAGCGGACGAGGGCGAGGGACCAGAAGTCGCTCATGAACGCCGCCAGGCAGGTGAAACCCGCGACCATCAGGATGGTGACCTGCAGGATCCTGACCCGGCCGATCCGGTCGGCCAGGATGCCGGCGGCCCAGCCGCCGACCGCAGCCCCGGCGAGGGAGGCCGTGGCGAGGTATCCGGCCTCGGCCTGCGTCAGGCCGAGCGTCGCGATCAGCGCCGGGATGACGAGGGCGTAGATCGTGGTGTCCATGGCGTCGAGCCCGAACCCCGCGAAGCAGGCCCAGTAGGTTCGGCGCTCGGTCCGATCGAGCGTGTGGTACCAGCCGAGCTTCATCATGTTGCGTCTCCTCCGGCCATGCGGGATCGCGCGCCGGTCGCCCGCAGGCCGGGCGGGCTGCACAATGCAGCCGGCGCCGTCTCTTCGCGGACGGTCGGCCGGCCTCTGTCCGGGCGTTCGTCAGTCCTGCGGATCGTCGTGGTATTCGAGGCCGGCGGCCGCCAGCGCCGGGCGCATCCCGTAGATGTCGAGACCGAGTTCTCCGGCGGCGAGCCGGGCGCGCTTGGTGACTTCGTTCGCGGCCCGCGCGTCCGCCTTCGCGGCGACGGCTTCGGCCTCGGCGTGCGGTACGACCACGACACCGTCATCGTCCGCCACGATCGCGTCGCCCGGCCGGACCAGGGCGCCGGCGCAGACCACGGGCACGTTGACGCTGCCCAGCGTCGCCTTGACCGTGCCCTTGGCCGAGATCGCCCGCGACCAGACCGGGAAGCCCATCTCCTTGAGTGCGCGCACGTCGCGGCAGCCCGCGTCGATCACCAGGCCGACGGCGCCGCGCGCCTTCAGCGATGTGGCAAGCAGGTCGCCGAACATGCCGTCGGTGTTGTCGGTCGTGCAGGCCACCACCAGGACGTCGCCGGGGCGGCACTGCTCGATGGCCACGTGCAGCATCCAGTTGTCGCCGGGCTGCGCCAGCACGGTCACGGCGCTGCCGGCGATGGCGGTGCCCTCCCAGATCGGGCGCATGTAGGTCTTCAGGAGGCCGGTGCGCCCCTGCGCCTCGTGGACCGTGGAGACGCCGTGCCCGGCGAGCGTCGCGGCGACGGCCGGCGCGACGCGGGGGATGTTGCGGACGACGACGTTGCTCATGCCAATTCCTCGAGCGTCATCGGGAAGAGGCGCTGATAGGCCTCCCCGTAGGTCATCGCCGTTCCGGAGTTGCGGCCGCCCTGGACGCCGCGGTTGAGCGCGACGCGCGTATAGTATTCCCAGAGGTGCTTCTGCGCGGCGAGCACTTGGAACGCGCGGAACTTGGTCTCCCACACGGCATCGATGTTTAGGATGACCTGGGGCTTGAAATTGCACTGCTCCGGCTGGTGCGGCTCGAACAGGAACACGGGCGGCGCGGCGTAGCTGCGGTCCGGGTCCGGCTTGTGCCCGGCCGCCTGGGCGATCACCCGGGCCTCCTGCGCCACATGGGCGGCGACCGGATGGTCGAAATTGTAGGGATCTTCGAGAGCGTGGGTCAGCACGAAGGCCGGACGCTCCTCGCGATAGACGTCGACGAGCCGGTCGAGGACGGCTTCGCCGACCCGCAGGGGATAGTCGCCGACGTCGAGGAACTCGATTTCGGCGCCGAGAATGCCGGCCGCCTCCTCGGCCTCGGCGCGGCGCTGCGCCTTGACGTCCTCGATGCGCACGCCGGCCTTCTTCCAGGCCCACTGGCTCTCGCCGCGCTCGCCGAACGACAGGCAGACGATCTTCATCCGGTAGCCCTTGGCCGCGTGCAGGGCGATGGCGCCGCCGGCGCGCCAGACGAAATCGCCCGGATGGGCTGTCACGACGAGGCCCGATCGGGTTGCAGCCGCCATGTCTCATCTCTCCCGGAGCGTGCGTCGCTTCTCGCGCACTATCGTGCATGCAGAGCTATCGCCGTCAGTCCGAGCAAACAAATGAATAGATTGAGGCTATTGATGCGGGTTATCGAATAATGCTCGCTGGCTCGGCGCACATCGGCACGATGCCACCGGACCGGGTCGTGCCGGGAGGCAGCGCGGTCAGAGCGCGTTGAAGTACGCCTGGATAATCCGCGCCAAGCTCTCCGCCACCGGCGACAGGGTGTGATTGCGGCGCGTCACGATGCCGATCGTCCGCGCGATGCTCGGGGCCCGGAGCGGCACGGCGACGATCTTTCCCTCATCGGCGGCCTGAAAGGCGAGGCGCGGCACGACGGTCACGCCCAGGCCCCCGCGCACCATGCCGATGGCGGTGGCGACGCGGTGCACCTCGTAGGCCCAGGTCACGTCGGCGTAGCGTCCCCCCAGCCCCGCCGCGATGAGCAGGTTGTTGCCGGTCTGCTCCCCGATCTTGATCAGGATCTCGCGGTCCAGCTCGGACCACGTCACCACCTTCGCGCCGGCGAGCGCGTGATCGGCCCGGCACACCACCACGAAGGCTTCCTGGTGGATGGGCGTGATGTCGAGGTCGTAGTGCTGGGCCGACATGATGGTGATGCCGAACTCAGCCTCGCCTGCCCGCACCCGCTCGATGATCGCGGTGGCCGATTGATCAAGGACGCGGACCAGCACGCCCGGGTGGGCGGCGCTGAACCCCCGCAGGATGACGGGGAGATGGTGGCCGGCGATCGTCGGCAGGCAGCCGAACCGGACGACGTCCTGGCTCTCGCGGCCCTGCCGCCGCAGCGTCCCGAAGATCTGGGAGAGCTCGTCGACGATGCGCTGCGCGCTCGGCAGAAGCTCGACACCGGCGGCCGTTAGCGTGACCTGCCGCGTCGTCCGCGCGACCAGCCTGACGCCGAGCTCGTCCTCCAGCTTCTTCAGGCGGTGGCTCAGGGCCGCCTGCGAGAGGCTGAGGCTGGCCGCGGCCCGGTTGAAGCTTCCCCAGTTGGCAATGCTGAGGAAGGCTTGAAGGCCCAGAAAGTCGATCCGCTCCATCACCCCTCGCAGCCCCGCGCCCCTCGCGCCGCGACATGCGATCGCTTCGCCGGAGCCGGGGCGGAATTGCGCGCAGCGCGTAGCGTGTCCAGGGCGGCGGTCGCGGCGCCCGATCAGCTCAGGCGCAGCAGGCCGGCGACGTCGCGCATGGTCCCCACCGACTCGAGGGCGAGGACGGTGTCGATCAGCCGGGACGTCTTGTCCGCCCCGAGGACCGGCGCCATCAGATCGCGGCACTTGCTTACCACCTCCGCGCGCGGCATCGGGTTGTCGGCCGTGCCGCGGACCGCCAGCACCGTGTCGGACAGGACCGTCCCGTCGTTCAGCGCGATCTCCACGATGGCGGCGCGTGCCGGCTCGAGGCGCTCCAGCTCGTCGCTCGGGATCAGCCGGACCTTGGCGCGCATCCGCAGCACCGTCGGATCGGCCATGCGGTCCTTGTCATGCGCCGCCTGGAACGAGGCCGTCCCGTCGAGCAGCATGATCGCCACCATGTGCTGGAGGCAGATGTCGGGCATGTCGCGGTTGTCGACGACCCGAGCCTCGGTGTGGGCGACGCGGACGGTGACCGACTGGATCGTCCCGGGATCGACGGAGCGGCGCTGGAGGATGTTGCTCAGGGCATCCAGCGGCGCCTGGATCGGGGAGCCCACCGTCCATTTCTTGATGTTGGTGCGGGAGATCTCGTAGCGCGCGCCCAGCTCGGCCGTCAGCGCATCCAGGCGGGCATCGGGCGCGTAGGCCAGGAAGTAATTGTCGGCGCCCGAGAAGATGTCGTCGATGCCGGTGCATCCCGCCTTTACCATCAGCGCCGCGGTGAGGCCGCTGCGCGCGGGCATCCCGGCGAACACGAAGGACTTTTCGATGTGCTGCGTGTCGCGGGTCCAGGCGCCGATCCCGGAGGATTGCTGAGCCGCATAGTCGAGGACCCAGCGCATCTGCTGCGCGTCGAGCCCGGCGGTGCAGGCGGCCGCCGCCGCGGCCCCGAAGGCCCCCGCGATGGCGTGGGTGCTCTTGTGGCTGGTGTTGCGGAACGGGATCGCGTCGAAGCTGAGGGTGACCCGCGGGCCGACATCGTAGCCGAGCGTCACGGCGCGCAGGAAGCGCGTGCCGTCGATCCCGAATTTCTCCGCGGCGGCGAGCGCCGCCGGCACGATCGGCGCGCCCGGATGCGACTGCGAGAACTCGTTCGAATCGTCGGTCTCGTCCGAATGCGCCAGCATGCCGTTGACCAGCGCCGCCACGAGCGGGTCGGCCGTGTCTCTGGAAGCGACGAGCGTCGCGTTGCCGGAGCCGCCGTAGGAGGCCGCGAAGCTGTAGGCGGCCTTGGCCGGCAGCAGGCCGGAGCCCGACACCATGGCGGCGAAGGTGTCGAGGATGTGGTGCTTGGCCGCCTCGACGACCGCGTCCGGAAGCGGCCGGTCCGCGGCCTCGGCCATGTAGGCGCTGAGCTTCGCCATGACGGGGCTGATGGTGCCTGTCGCCGCCAGGGCGCGCAGCGGCGTGGTCCCCAGGACGGCGCCAGCACCGGCGCCGCGCAGCAGGGCGCGGCGGCTCGCGCGCATCGGATTGCCTCTCGGTGACATCTTTGCTCCGGACGGTTCGTGGTGCGCGCGGTTCAGGCGCGCTCGGGGATCGGCGAGAGGACGGGCTCGCCCGCGAAGAAGGCGGTGAGATTGGCCACGACCTGACCGATCGTCGCCTCCAGGGTCTCCGGCGAGCGCCCGGCGATGTGGGGCGACAGCACCACGTTCGGCAGCGCGCACAGGGAAGCCGGCACCGCAGGCTCGCCCTCGATCACGTCGAGCGCCGCCCCGGCGAGGCGGCCCGCCTCCAGGGCCTCGATCAGGGCCTCGGTGTCCACGACCGAGCCGCGCCCGACATTGATGAGGAAGCCGCCAGGGCCGAGGGCGTCGAGGGCCGCGCGGCCGACGCAGTGACGGGTCGCAGCGCCGCCCGGCAGTGCCACGAAAAGCACGTCCGCCCAGGCGCAGAGATCGCCGAGGCTCGGGGCGTAGTCCCACGGCACGTCCGGGACCGGCCGGCGGTTGTGGTAGCGCACCGCCATGTCGAAGCCGGCGCAGCGCCGGGCGATGCGGCTGCCGATCCCGCCGAGCCCCAGGATGCCGGCGCG
The DNA here is from genome assembly GCF_026540795.1 of Methylobacterium sp. GC_Met_2. NCBI lineage: Bacteria > Pseudomonadati > Pseudomonadota > Alphaproteobacteria > Hyphomicrobiales > Methylobacteriaceae > Methylobacterium > Methylobacterium sp. GC_Met_2. The sequence continues at coordinate 47,930 of NZ_JALNUM010000011.1, read as the reverse complement.
CCTGCCCTGCGCCCCCGGCCGGGCGGTCCCGCCCTCCCGCCCGCGGCCCGCCCGGGCGGCGGCGTCGAAGCGCGGGATGTCGCGCAGCACCGCCAGGAACAGGGCGAGGGCGTGATCGGCCACGCAGCCCGCGTTGATGCCCGTGCCGTGCGTGATGACGATCCCGCGTGCCTGGGCCGCCGGCAGGTCGACGCCCTCATGGCCGACGCCCTGTGCGCAGATGATCCCGAGATTGGGCAGAACCGCGATCAGGGCGGCCGGGATCGGCGTCGTGCCGTTCGTCACGATGGCCCGGATGCGGTCGCCCGCCCGCGCGGCGAGGTCGGTGCGGGCCTCGGGCGTGACGGCCTGGTGCACGGTGAAGCGAGCCTTCAACCGGTCGAGGGCGAAGGGCGCGAGGTCGATCGCCAGGAGCACGTCCGGCTTCAGCCCGCCCGCTTCGCCGGGCTTCGACGACCGATCGCTCATGCGCGCTCCCTCCTCCGACATTCAGGTCCGCGGCCCGGCCGGAACGGGGTACAGGCGATCGGACCCGAGCTCGGACAGGGCGTTCACGCCGAGCAGGCCCATGTTGCGCACGATCTCATCCTTCAGGATCGCGATCGCGCGCTCGACCTCGGACTGGCCGCCGATTGCGGCGGCGTAGAGGAACGGCCGTCCGACGAACACGAAGGCGGCGCCCAGCGCCAGCGCCTTCAGCATGTCCGTGCCGCGGCGGAAGCCGCTGTCGATCATCACCGGGATCGTCCCGCCAAGCGCCGCGACGACCGCCGGCAGTGTGCGAAAGGGCGAGACCGTGGCGTCGAGCTGCCGGCCGCCGTGGTTCGACAGGATCACCCCGTCGGCGCCTAGATCCCGGGCCGCGACGGCGTCGGCCGCCGCCATGATTCCCTTGATCACCAGCCGGCCGCGCCAGCGCGCCCGCACCAGCCGCAGGTGGTCCCAGCACAGGTGGTCGCGGTTGCCGAAATCCCGCAGCACCGAGGCGGACAGGATCGGCGCCCCCCGCACCGCGTAGGAATTCTCGAAATGCGGCATGCCGTGGCGCGCCAGCGTGCGCAGGAACGTGCCCGCGGTCCAGCGCGGGCATGCGAGCCCGTCGAGGGCAAGGCGCAGGCTCGGCCGGAGCGGCGTCGAGAAGCCGGTGCGGGTGATGTTCTCGCGGTTGCCGGAGACAACGGTGTCGACGGTCACGACCAGCGTGCCGAAGCCCGCTTCCGCCACCCGGTCGACCAGGGCGGCGATCCGATCGGGCTCTGCGGGCAAGTAAGCCTGGAACCACGCGTCCGGGTTGTGCGGGATCACGTCCTCCATGCGGATGAGGGACGAGCCGCTCATGATCATCGGCACCCGCGCCGCCCGCGCGGCCGCCGCCAGCACGATGTCCCCGCGATAGGCGGCAAGCGCGCTCAGGCCCATCGGGGCGATGCCGAACGGCGCGGCATAATCCCGGCCGAGCACCGTCGCGGCGGATGTGCGCGCACCGACCCCGACCAAAACCCGCGGCACGAACCCGACCTCGCGCAGCGCCCGCCGGTTGTCGTCGCGCGCCGCATTGGTTTCCGCGGCGCCCGCGATGTAGCCAAATACGGGCCGCGGCAGGTGCCGCCGCGCTGCCGCCTCGTAATCCGCCAGGGCCAGCGCAACGGGCCTGCCGCGCCGGCGCGCCGTCCTAGCGGTCTCGGTCGCCGCCGTGCCGGGGCTCACTTCCGTGCGGCCGGGCAGTTTCTGGGCGCCTGACGCCATCGATCGTCCGTTCGGTGCTGGGCCGGGTGTCGCGATGCCCGCAAGGCGGCGGAACCCTAGCCGCGTGTTTCACAAGTGTGTAAGATCGGCTGCCGGCTGTCCATAGGTCAGTTCTTTCGAGACAGCCGCGTTGTGCGCAATGGGTGACTGAGCGCGACGAAGTCTGTCAGCGCACAAGAGTGGGGTGAAACCGCGTTGTGGTGACGGACGACGTGCCGGGATAACGCCGATGTTGCCTCAGAAAATTTATATCCGTGCATTGTGGCCGCATCGGCAGCAGGCCATCAAGGGTGCCAGAATCAAGCCGGAGGACGCCCATGAGCCGCGACTGCCTCGCCCCGCAGGCGCCAGCGCCGCCGGGCTTTGCGCTGCCGGAAGGTGCCTGCGACAGCCACACCCACGTGTTCGGGCCCTACGCGCGCTACCCCCTGGCGGAGGATCGCAGCTACACGCCGCCGGAGAACGACGGCGCGGCCCTCCTGAGCCAGCTCGACGCCATGGGCCTCGCCCGGTGCGTGATCGTCACCGCCAGCGCCTACGGGGCCGACAACCGCGCCATGCTGGATGCGCTCGCGCAGGCCCCCGACCGCCTGCGCGGCGTCGCGGTCCTGTCCGACGGCGTCAGCGAGGCCGAACTCGACGCCCTGACGGCAGCCGGCGTGCGCGGCGTGCGCGTCAACCTGTTCCGGCGGGACGGCCGTCAGGTCTACCGCAACGGCATGGGGCTGGAGGCTTTGAGGGCGCTTTCGCCGCGGCTGCGGGCGCGGGGCTGGCACCTCCAGGCGTGGCTGCACGCGCCGGACCTGCTCGAGCTCTGGCCGGCCCTCGCCGCCAGCGGCATGCCGGTGGTGATCGACCATATGGGCCGCATGAGCACGGCGCGTGGCGTCGACGATCCGGGCTTCACGCAGCTGTCCCGCCTCGTGGCGGACGGGGCTGCCTGGACGAAGATCTCGGGGGCGGACCGCCTCACCGCGGCGGGTTCCCCCTTCGACGACGTCGATCCCTTCGCCGCGGCGCTGATCGCGGCCAATCCGGAGCGCCTCGTCTGGGGCAGTGACTGGCCGCACATCAACTATTTCGGCGGCGCGACCGACCTGGGCGTCCCGTCGGATGCGGATCTGCTGCGGGCGCTGCGGCGCTGGACGGATGACCGGAGCCTGCGCCGCATCCTGGTGGACAACCCGGCCACGCTCTACGGCTTCCCGTGAGCGCCGCCGCTACCGGGATTCCGCGCCTTCCGGTATCACCAACCGGTCGTCGGAGGAGCGGGTCGGCCGGACTGGGGCATGTGTTTCATATATGTGAATAAAATGCTCGTGGTGCGGGCCTCGTGACCCTACGTGCGGACATCCCGCCCGAGGCACAGGGCGCGGCCGTCAAGTCGGCCCGCCGCGTGGTCGAGGTGCTGGAGCATTTTGACCGCGTCCAGTGCCCGCAATCGCTCACCGAGATCGCGCTGGCGCTGGGCTATCCGGCCTCCAGCACCCTGGCCCTGCTTAAGAGCCTGCTGGCCCTCGATTATCTGTCTTACGACTTCGAGCGTCGCACCTACAGTCCGACCATGCGGGTGGCGATGCTCGGCGCCTGGGTGCAGGCCTGCGTGTTCCGCGACGGGGTGCTGATCCGCCTGATGGAGGCACTGCAGGAGGCGACCGGCGAGACTGTCGTTCTCGGCATGCAGAACGATCTTCACGTGCAGTACATCCATGTCGTCCAGGCGCGCCATCTCCTGCGCTATCACCTGCACCCCGGTACGTTCCGGCCGATCCACTCCACGGCCGCTGGCCGCATGCTGCTGGCCCACCAGTCGCGGGACGCGATCGCCCGCTTGGTCCGGCAACTCGACCGGCGTGCCGGAGTGACCCTCGATCTCGACGCCTTCTGGGACGGCCTCCAAGAGTTTCGCGCCGCGGGTTTCGCGTGGTCGGCCAATCAGGTCACCGAGGGCGCCGGGACCATGGCGGTGCTCGCGCCCAAGATGGCCGATGGCCGTGCCACCGTCCTCGGGGTCGCCGGCCCCCTGTCGCGGCTCGAACCGAACCGGGAGCGGATCCTCGCGAGCCTGCGCAGCATCGTCGGGCCACCGCGTGTCGATCCCTAGAATTCACGGTTGTAAATTTTGCGGAAGTGAGCGACCCTCCGGTCAACACACGCCGATGCGCCGGGTCCCGCGGGACCTGCGTCGGACAGACGGGAGGAGCGGATGACGAGCGGCATCGCCGAGCTTCGGGGGAAGCGCTACGACCTCGACCTCCCCTCGCTGCGCGACCAGGTCTCGCCCGCGGAGTGGGAGGCGCGGGTCAACCTCGCGGCCTGCTACCGGCTGGTCGCCCTCTGGGATATGACCGACATGATCGCGAACCACATCTCGGTTCGCGTCCCCGGCGAGCCGGAGCACTTCCTGATCAATGCCTACGGTCTGCTCTACGAGGAGATCTCCGCCTCGAACCTCGTGAAGATCGATTTCGACGGCAACATCGTCGACAAGCCCGCCTTCGATTACGGCGTGAACCGCGCCGGCTTCGTGATCCACAGCGCGGTCCACCGGGCACGGCACGAGGTCGATTGCGTAATCCACACGCACACGCCGGCCGGCATGGCGATCTCCGCCATGAAGTGCGGCCTGCTGCCGATGACCCAGACGGCGATGCGCTTCTCGACGGTCGCCTACCACGATTACGAGGGCGTGGCGGTCGATCTCGAAGAACAGAAGCGCATCGTGGACGATCTCGGCGACGCCGACCTGATGATCCTGCGCAACCACGGCCTCCTGGTCGTCGGGCCGACCGTGCCGCAGGCCTTCAGCAACATCTACCGCGCGGAACTCGCCTGCAAGGCGCAACTCATGGCGATGGCGGCGAGCACCGACCTCGTCCTGCCCTCGGATGAGGTGATCGCCAAGACCAACCACCTCTACCGGCCGGAAGTGCGCCGCCCGTTCGGCGTGCTCGAATGGCCGGCCCTCCTGCGCAAGCTCGACCGGATCGATCCGACCTACCGGGACTGACCGCCGTGGCCATGGCGCATCCCGGCACGGTGATCGAGACGCTGGCGGACTACGCGGCTTCCGAAGGCGAGCGATCGCTGCCGGCGGATGTGTTGCATCACGCCAAGCGCGCCCTGATCGACTGGTTCGCCGCGCTCCTGCCGGGCGCGCAACTCCCGCCCGCGACCCTGCTCGCCGCGGCGCTCGCGGATGAGTTCGGGACGGCCGGCGGCGCCGTGGTGTACGGCACCGGGCGTCGGGCCCCCTTGCGCACGGCGGCGCTGATCAACGCCACCGCCTCGCATAGCGTCGAATTCGACGACATCTTTCGCGATGCGATCTATCATCCGGGCTGCCCGGTGATCGGCGCGGCGCTCGCCGCCGCGCAAACGGTCGGCGCCGACGGCGCGGCTCTGCTGCGCGCCATCGTCATCGGCTACGAGGTCTCGACACGCATCGGCGTGGCGGTCCAGCCCTCACACTATCACTACTGGCACACGACCGGCACGATCGGGACCTTCGGGGCCGCCGCCGCGACCGCGTCCCTGCTCGGCCTCGATGCTGGGCGCTTCGCCCACGCGCTGGCCACCGCCGCCACGATGGCGGCCGGGCTCCAGCAAGCCTTCCGCTCGGACGCCATGTCGAAGCCGCTCCATGCCGGGCACGCCGCGGAAGCCGGTGCCCTCGCGGCGCTCGCGGCCAGCCGCGGGGTCACCGGCGCCCTCGACGTGCTGGAGGGCGAGGCCGGGTTCGGGGCCGCGATGAGCCGGGGCGCCGAGTGGGCGCACGCTGTCGATGAACTCGGGCGCCGCTACAACATCTGCGCCATGACGTTCAAGAACCACGGCTGCTGCGGCCACGCCTTCGCGGCGATCGACGCCGCCCTGGCGCTGCGGCCGGATCTCGACCTCGACGCCATTGCGGCGATCACCATCGGCACCTACCGGACGGCCCTCGACGTCACCGACCGGCGCACGGTCGCGACGCCCTTCGAGGGGCGGTTCTCGACGCCCTTCACGGTGGCGAGCGCCCTGGTCCATGGCAGCGTGCGCCTCGACGCGGTCTCGCCGGAGCGCCTCTCCGATCCGCGGGTCCAGGCGCTGATGCGCCGGGTCACGATGGTGGTCGACCCGGAAAGCGAGGCCGCGTTCCCGGCCCGGCGCTCGGCCGTGGTGACCATCACCCTGACGGACGGGCGCCGCCTCATGCAGCGGCAGCCGACCCGCAAGGGCGATCCGGACACGCCGCTCACCGACGACGAGCTGGCCGACAAGTTCCGCGAACTCGCCGTCCCCGCTGTGGGGGACGCAGCGGCGGCCGACCTGCTGGCGGCTCTGCGCACGCTGGACACGGCCCCGGCCAAGGCGGTGGCGCGGCTCGGGCTCGGACCGCCGATGCCGGACTAGGCGGGCGCGCCGCAAGACCATACCCGCCAGAGCCGCCAGATCGGCCGGCGGCCTCCAGGGAGGAGAGCGCATGGACACGCGGGCAATCCCCGCCGGCCTCGCCGTACAGGACGGCACGCGGTCGGACGGGGTGACGGACCTGGAGCGTGACACGATCCGCCGGATCAACCGGCGGTTCATGCCGATCCTCGTCATCGCCTACATGGTCTCGTTCATCGACCGGGTGAATGTCGGCTTCGCGGCGCTGACCGCCAACAAGGAACTCGGCCTCTCGGCCACCGCCTACGGCTGGGGCGCCGGGATCTTCTTCCTCGGCTACTTTCTGTTCGAGTATCCCAGCAACGTGATGATGGGCCGGGTCGGCGCCCGCTTCTGGCTGTCCCGCATCATGATCACCTGGGGCTTCATCTCGGCCGGGATGGCGCTGGTGACCGGGCCGGTCTCGTTCTGTATCGCCCGGTTCCTGCTAGGGGTCGCGGAGGCCGGGTTCTTCCCCGGCCTGCTGCTGTTCGCCTCCCTCTGGTACCCGAAGGCCTACCGCGCCCGCTGCATCGGCATCATGCTGGTCGGTATGGCGATGTCGAGCCTCGTGGGCGCGCCGATCTCCGGGCTGCTGCTCGGGCTCGACGGGTGGCTCGGCCTGTCCGGCTGGCAGTGGATGTACATCCTCGAAGGGCTGCCGGCCGTCGTCCTCGGCGTGCTGCTGCTGTTCGTCCTGACCGACACGCCCGACAAGGCCGAATGGCTCAGCCGCGAGCAGCGGGACTGGCTGCGCCGGACGCTCGCCGCCGAGCCGGTCCGGGCGCACGCCGCGCCGAACGTCTGGGCGACGATCCGCGACCCGCGGGTGCTGTTCTACGCGCTGCTGTTCTTCAACGTCACCGCGGCGAGCTACGGCTTGAGCCTGTGGCTTCCGCAGATCATCAAGGCCGCCGGCCTGACCAACGCCCAGACGGGCTTCGTCACCGCGATACCCTACGCGTTCGGCACGCTGGCGATGGTGCTGGGCGGCTGGTGGTCGGATCGGCACGCGGACCGGATCGTGCCGACCGCCGCCATGACGTTCCTGGTGGCCGCCGGCCTCACGGCCTCGGTCTGGCTCGCCCAGCCGCTCGCGCAGTTCGCCGCGATCTGCGTGGTGATGATCGGGATCTACGGACTCAAGGGTCCGTCGCTGGCGCTCTACACCGAGAGCTTCCCGGGGCCGGCGGCAGCCGGCTCGATCGCCATGGTGACGGCGCTCGGCAACCTGTCCGGCTTCCTGCCCCCCTACCTCGTCGGCTGGATCAAAGAATCGACGGGGCACTTCGCCTACGGCCTCCTGTTCCCGGCCGTGGTCGCGTTCCTGGGGGGCGTGCAGGCCCTGCTCGCCCCCGCCTTCGAGCGGCGCGTCGCCGCCTCCGCGGCACGATGACGGAGGGACGCGCGATGCTCGCCACGGACACCGCCCTCGGGGCCGCGCGCCCTGCCCTTCACACCCGCGTCGCCTCGATCCTCGGCGGATCGGTGGGCAACCTGATCGAGTGGTTCGATCTGCACATCTACACGGCGTTCTCGCTCTACTTCGCGCCGCAATTCTTCCCCGGCGACTCGCCGAACGTGCAGCTCCTCAACGCCGCCGGGATCTTCGCCCTGGGCTTCCTGCTGCGGCCCCTCGGGAGCTGGATCTTCGGCATCTACGCCGACCGGCACGGGCGGCGCACCGCGCTGAGCCTGTGCGTGACCCTGATGTGCGCGGGCTCGCTGATGATCGCGATCTGCCCGACCTACACCCAGGCCGGGATTCTGGCGCCGGCTTTGCTGCTCCTCGCGCGCATGCTTCAGGGCCTGTCGCTCGGCGGCGAGTACGGAGCGAGTTCCGTCTACCTGACGGAGATCGCGGATCCGCGGCGCCGCGGCTTCTTCAGCAGCTTCAACTACGTGACGCTGATCTCCGGCCAGCTGCTGGCGACAGCCTTGCTGGTTTTGATGCGGATCCTGCTCAGCACCGACCAGATCGCCGCCTGGGGCTGGCGCATCCCCTTCGCCATCGGGGCGGCCTGCGCGGTGATCGGCTACGCCCTGCGCCGGAACATCGCCGAGACGGACCAGTTCAAGGCGCTCCAGCGCCGGGGCCCGCCGGAGCGGCCAACCCTGCGCCTCCTGGCCCACCCGCGCGCGCTGGTCTTGGTCGCCGGCATGACCGTCGGCGGCACGGTCGCGTTCTTCACCTACACCGTCTACATGCACCGTTTCCTGTCGAATTCGGCGGGGCTGACGCGGGACCAGACGACGCTGGTCTCCTGCGCCACGCTGTTCGTGTTCGCCCTGCTGCAGCCCTTGCTCGGCGCGCTGTCGGACCGGATCGGGCGCAAGCCCCTGCTGCTCGCCTTCGGCGTATTCGGGACGCTCGGCACCGTGCCGCTGATGACCGCGATGACCCGGGTCCACGATGCGTGGTCGGCACTCATCCTCCTCATGATCGCGCTCGTCATCGTGTCCGGCTACACGTCGGTGAACTCGGTGGTGAAGGCGGAGCTGTTCCCGACCAGCGTGCGCGTCCTCGGCGTGGGCCTTCCTTATACTTTGGCGACGTCCCTGTTCGGCGGCAGCGCCGAGTATGTCGGCCTGTGGTTCAAGCATCTCGGCCACGAGAGCCTGTTCTTCTACTACGTCAGCGCCTGCATCGCCTGCACCTTCGTCACGACGCTGTTCCTCAAGGAGGGCGGCACGGCGAGCCTCGATCCGGAGCGGGTCGCGGGAAGCCTTGCGGGCGGGGACGACGCGCGCGACCGGTTCCCGATCCGTGACGATCACAGCCAGACCGACCAAGGATTGACCCCATGGCAGACCCCCAACTCATCGTGCAGCGGGATGGGCCGATCGGCTGGCTGATCTTCAGCAACGTCGCCAAGCACAACGCCATGACGTTCGAGATGTGGGGCGGCGTGCCCGAGGCGATCGCCGGCCTCGCGGAGGATCCGGAGATCCGCATCCTCGCGCTGAAGGGCGCGGGCGAGAAGGCGTTCGTGTCCGGCGCCGACATCTCCGAGTTCGAGACGAAGCGCGGCTCCAGCGAGGCCCAGATGGCCTATAACGCCGCCGCGGATGCGGCGACGGCCATCATCCAGACCTGCCCCAAGCCGACGCTCGCCATGGTGCGCGGCTACTGCATCGGCGGCGGCCTCGCCCTGGCGCTGGCCTGTGACCTGCGCTTCGCCGCCGAGGGTACGCGGTTCGCGATCCCGGCGGCCAAGCTCGGCCTGGGCTACCGCTACGCCGGCATGCGCCGCCTCGTCGACGTGGTCGGCCCCTCGCGGGCCAAGGACATCTTCTATTCGGCGCGCCAGTTCGACACCGCCGAGGCGCTCGGCATGGGGCTGATCAACCGGGTCGTCCCCAAAGAGGCACTGGAGGAGGAGGTCCGCGGCTACGGAGCCCGCGTCGCCGCCAACGCGCCGCTGACGATCGCGGCCGCCAAGCTCGCCATCGACGCGGCCACCACCGAGCCCGGCCCGGATGCGCTGGCCGCCATCGACCGGGCGATCAAGGCCTGCTTCGCCAGCGAGGATTACCGGGAGGGTCCGATCGCCTTCCGCGAGAAGCGGCCGCCGAACTTCAAGGGCCGCTGAGCGGCCCCCGACCCGCCACACCGCGCGAAACCTTGCCACGCAGAACCCTGCGACGCGAAACCGGGAGACGCCCATGCCCTCCGCCCATGCGCTGAGCCGCTTCACGGTGCTGGATCTCACCCGCGTGCGCTCGGGGCCCACGGCGGTGCGCCAACTCGCCGATTGGGGCGCGGACGTCATCAAGATCGAGCCCCCCGGGGGCGACCGGATCGGCGGCAACCGCGACGGCTCGGATTTCCAGAACCTGCACCGCAACAAGCGCAGCCTCACCCTCGACCTGAAGCAGCCCGAGGGCGTCGCCGTGCTGAAGCGGCTCGCGCACTCGGCCGACGTGCTCGTCGAGAATTTCCGGCCGGACGTGAAGGACCGTCTCGGCATCGGCTACGCGGCGCTGGCGGCCGAGAACCCCCGGCTCGTCTACGCCAGCATCTCCGGCTACGGGCAGGACGGCCCCTACCGCATGCGCCCCGGGCTCGATCAGATCGCGCAGGGGATGGGCGGGCTGATGTCGATCACCGGCGAGGCCGGCGGGGGGCCGGTGCGGGCCGGCATCGCGGTCGCCGATTCGAGCGCCGGCCTGTACTGCGCCCTCGGCATCCTGACGGCGCTCCTGGAGCGGGAGCAGTCGGGCCAGGGGCAGTGGGTCCAGACCTCGCTCCTGCAGGCGCAGATCGCGCTGCTCGACTTCCAGGCGGCGCGCTGGACCATGGACCACGAGGTCCCGCCGCAGATCGGCAACCACCACCCGACCGCCAGCCCCATGGGCGCGTTCCCGGCGGCCGACGGGCACGTGAACATCGCGCCGATCGGCGAGGCCATGTGGCGGCGCCTGTGCGCCGTGCTGGGCCATCCCGAATGGGCCGAGGATCCGCGCTTCGCCGACCAGCGGGCGCGCGGCCGCAACCGCCACGACCTCGCCGAGGCGATCACCGCGGTGACGCGGACCCGGACAGCCGCCCATTGGGTCGAGGCCCTGAACGCGGCCGAGATCGCCTGCGGCCCGGTCTACACGATGGATCAGGTCTTCTCCGACCCGCAGGTGCAGCATCTCGGCATGGCCGAGACGGTGGAGCATCGACGCCTCGGGCCCATCGGTCTCATCGCCCAGCCGATCCGGATGTCCCGCTCGGAAGGGCATGTACGAACGGCGGCGCCCGATCTCGGCGCGCAGAGCGACACGATCCTGCACGCCTTCGGCTTCGACGCGCAGGCGGTGGCGGACCTGCGGGAGAAGCGCGTGATCTGAAGACCGGCCAGCCCGGCCCCGAGACCGGGCGGCCATCAGGGAGGACACCATGTCGGACCGGAGACGCCCATGGACCGCTTGAGCCTCGCCGCGGTCCCGGACCGCGCACCCACGGCCGCACGGGTGACGTCGAGCACCCGGGTCTTCTGGATCACCTGGGCGGGCTGGATGCTCGATGGCTTCGACTCGGCCATCTACATCTTCGTGCTGGTCCCGGCGGTGTCGGACCTCCTCGCGGCCGGGGGCATCGAGCCCGCCCGCGGTACGATCGCGCTCTACGGCGGCTACTTCTTCTCGATCTTCATGCTGGGCTGGGCCTGCTCGATGTTCTGGGGCTGGCTCGCCGACCGGATCGGGCGCGTGAAGGTGATGTGCCTGACGATCCTCGTCTACTCGGTGTTCACCGGGCTTTGCGGCCTCGCGGGCGGGCTCGCCTCGTTCGCCGTGTTCCGGTTCTGCGCAGGATTCGGCGTCGGCGGCGAGTGGGCGGCGGGAACGCCGCTGCTTCACGAGTCGGTGGACGAGCATCAGCGCGTGCGGCTCGCGGGCTGGCTCCACACCGCGACGCCGACCGGCCTGCTGCTGGGCGCGGCCGCCTCGTTTCTCGCCCCTGTGATCGGCTGGCGGGGCATGTTCTTCCTGGGCGTGCTGCCCGCCCTCCTAGTCGTGGCGATCCGCGCCACCGTGCAGGAACCGCCGCGGGCACAGCAGGCGCGGACCGAGCCCGGCGCCGATCAGCCGAGCCTCGCCGCCATGTTCACGGGGCCGCAGGGCCGCACCACCTGGGCGGCCGGGCTGATGATGTCGTGCATCATCCTGGGCCTGTGGTCCTCGACCTATTGGGCGCCGACCCTGGTGATCAGCAAGCTCGTCGCGACGGGGTCGACGCCGGCCGCCGCCCAGAAGGTGGCGGCGATCAGCGGGATCATCACCAACATCGGCACGCTGATCGGCTGCCTCGCGATGCCGTTCATCGCGACGTGGTTCGGCAGCCGCCGCCGGACGGCCACGGCCTTCTTCCTCGGCGCCTTCACCATCAACCTGGTGGCCTATCTCGGCGCAGCCGTCTGGCTCGACAGCGTCACGCTGTTCATCGCGCTGTTGCCGCTCGTCGGCTTCTTCACCAACGCGGTGTTCGCGCTCTACACGATCTGGCTGCCCGAGCTGTTCCCGACGCGCCGCCGGGCCTTCGGGTCCGGCTTCGCCTTCAGCTTCGGGCGCATCCTCGGCGCGCTTGGGCCGACGATCGTCGGCAGCCTCGTGGTCGTGACAGGATCGTATCCGGAAGCCCTGGCGATCATCTCGCTGATCTATCTCATCGGCTTGCCGACAATCTGGCTGGCTCCTGAGACCGCGAACAAGGCGCTTCCTGTCTGAGAGCGGAATGGTCTCCTGGATCCGACGATCTGGCAGGTCCAGATGTTTCGTCCGAACACTGCGGGGAAATTCTACGCTATCGTACAAGATGCAAACATCTGGTGTTGAGGATTAATTATCTTCGTCAGTCTACTCGGTTTGGTCTAACATGGTTGTGGGGCGCGCAAGCCAGTAATCGGCAAAGCAAACGATGCGCCGCCGGATCAGCGGCTGAAATTCAAGAGCCAACTGTCACCCGATGTACATGGCTGCCTGTAGAGCATGATTGACGGGCACCCCGGTCGGGGACATCCTCGCAATCAATCCGCGGCCCAGAAAAACGGGCCGAAGAACAAGTGGTAGGCCAGCCAATAGGCCTGCCCGGGGAACGAGGGAACGCCTTTGATCAGTCGCCGCACGTTCGCCGGTGCCGTCCTCGGCGCGCCGGTAGCCCTGCCGTTCCTGGCGCGATCGGGCTTCGCCGCAACACCGACCCACACACTGAAGCTCACCTTCGCCGACACGCAGGCGCATCCGCTCTACGCTGTGCTGAAGCGCTTTGCCGAGGACGTAAACAAGCGGACGGACGGCGCTGTCGAAATCCAGGTGTTCAGCATCGGCCAGCTCGGCAGCGGCACCAACATCATCACCGGCATGCAGACCGGCATCATCGATCTGTGCGCACACACCTCCGGCTTCATCGGCCCGCTCTTCCCGCGATTTCAAGTGGTGGATCTGCCCTTCCTCTTCCCCGAGGCCAAGACCGCCGAACGGGTTTTGGACGGGCCGATCGGCGGTCAACTCCTCGACCTCATGCCCGCCAAGGGCATCTACGGACTATCCTACGGTCACTGGGGTTGGCGCGTCGTATCGAGCGTCGAGCGGAAGGTGCCGGAGCCGACTGACATCAAGGGACTCAAGATCCGCGTCCAGCCCGGCGCGATCTTCGCGGCGATGTTCCGAACACTCAGCGCGAACCCGATCGCGATCGACCTGACCGAAGTCTACCTCGCGCTGTCCCAGCACACGATCGAAGCCATCGAGACGCCGATGATCTCGGTCGCGGCCGGCAAGCACGATGAGGTCGTGCGAACGATCAACACGACCAATCACGTCTACAACGTCGGCGTCCTCATGGCGAGCAAGGCCAAGTTCGACGCCCTGCCCGAGCAGGCGCGGAGCGCGATCAGGGCGGCGGCGCACGATATAACGGGCGACTGGCGCACCACGATCGCAGCGGCGACCGACGAGACCGCCGCGCGCTTCAAGGCGAAGGGCTTGGCGATCCTGCCGGTGGACCAGGACGCGTACCGCAAGCAGGTCGAGCCGGTGTACAAGCAGTTCCGCGACATCATCGGGCCGGATCTGGTCGATACCGTGATGAAGGAGGTCGGGAAGGGTTAGCCTCCCGTGTCCGCCGGAGAGCCCACGCTGGCCCACGGTACGATCGAGCGGACATCGACCACGCTCGCCCTGTCGCCATACGCCGCGCTCCGCCTGTACGGCCGCGGGCTCGACCTCGTCGAGTGGCTCTGCCGCGCCCTCCTCGTCGTGGCGCTCGTCGGCGAACTCGGGATCATCCTCTGGGACATCACTGCCCGCTCGACGATCGATCTGTCGCTGTTGTGGGCGGACGAGGCCGCCAAGCTCTGCCTCACGACGCTCGCCTTCATCGGGGGCGCCTTGGCCTACCGCGCCAAGCATCACACCACCGTCGAGTTCGTGCGCCAACTGCTGCCGGCCGGTTGGCGCGAGCCCGTCGCGATCGCGATCGACGGTCTCGTCCTCGTGACCGCGGCCACGGTCGGCTACGTCTCCCTCGACCTTCTATCGATCACTGCGCTGTCCACGACGCCGATCCTGCAGATCAGCGCCGCTTGGTTCGTCGTCCCGCTCAGTGTCGGTATGGCGCTCGTCGTGCTGTTTGCGATCGAGCGGTTCGCGACGGATTACCGCCCTGCCCTCGCCTGGCGCACGCTGGCTGGCGTCGCCGTCACTGTTTCGATCGTGCTCGCCGTCACCGCGCTGCCAGCCGTCTCGCGCCCCGGTCCACAGGCGGCGCTCGGCCTGATGCTGGTCCTGTTCTTCGCCGCCGTCCTCCTCGGCCTGCCGGTCAGCTTCGCGATGCTGCTCGGCTCGCTGTTCTTCCTCCAGGTGACCGGCACGGCGCCGCTGATCGCGGCAGCGCAGAACACCGTCGACGGGACGGGCAACTTCATCCTGCTGACCCTGCCGTTCTTCATCTGGACGGGCCTCATCATGGAACGCGGCGGGATCAGCCTCCGGCTGGTTCGCTTCGCGATGGCGCTCGTCGGCCATCTGCGCGGCGGCCTGCTCCAGGTCGTCGTCCTGACGATCTACCTCGTGTCCGGCATCTCCGGATCGAAGGTCGCCGACGTCGTCGCGGTCGGCTCTGTGTTGCGGGGCGAGCTGAAGAAACAGGGCTACGGGCCCGAGCGGAGCGCGGCGGTCCTCGCAGCCTCGGCTGCGATGTCGGAGACGATCCCGCCGAGCCTGGCGATGCTGGTCCTCGGCTCCGTCGCGCCGATCTCCATCGGGACACTGTTCATCGCCGGCCTCCTGCCCGCGGCCGTGATCGCCGTTCTGTTGATGATCCTGAACTGGGGCCTGGCCGTGCGTGAAGGGGCACCACGCATGCCGCGCGCGACCGGACCCGAACTCGCCCTGGCGGCCGGGGCGGCCGCGTTGCCGCTCGTCATGCCGGTCCTGATGGTCGTCGGCATCCGCTTCGGTTTCGCCACCCCGACTGAGATTTCAGCTGTCGCCGTGCTCTACGGCCTCGTCCTGGCCTGCGGCGTGTACCGCGCCTTCGGGCTGCGCGATCTCGTGCGGATCGTCGTGGAATGCGGGGTGCTGTCCGGGATGGTGCTGTTCATCATCGCCGCGGCCGGCTCGTTCGCCTGGACGCTCACCGCGGCGAACCTTCCGGTCGCCCTGATCTCGCTCCTGCACGCGCTCGGCGACAGCCGGGCGGCGTTCCTGATCGGCTCGCTCGCGCTGCTCGTCGTGGTCGGCTCGCTGCTCGAAGGGCTGCCGGCGCTGATCATCCTCGGGCCGCTGCTGATCCCCATCGCGGGCCAGTACGGGATCGACAGCATCCACTACGCGATGGTCATCATCCTCGCGATGGGGATCGGCATCTTCATTCCACCGATCGGCATCGGCTTCTACATCGCGTGCGCCGTCGCCGAGAGCCGCATCGAGGCGGCCAGCCGGGCGATGATCCCCTACCTCATCGTGCTCGTCCTCGGCGTGCTCGCCGTGGCGTTCATACCCTGGTTCACCCACGCCCTGCCCAACCTCGTCGGATCGCGCTGAGCCCCATGACGGACGATATCTGCCTCGCCCCCGATCCGGACGTGCGTCCCCCGACCTTCCGGATGCCGCCCGGTGCGACCGACACGCATTTCCACGTCTTCGGTCCGAACCGCCTCGCGCGGCTCGTGCCCCAGCGCGACTACACGCCGCCGGAAGCCGCGGCTGCGAGCGCGCGCCGGCTGTTCGACGCGCTCGGCATCGAGCGGATCGTCGTCATCCAGGCGAGCATCTTCGGCTTCGACAACCGTGACCAGCTCGAGGAAGGCGCTCAGATCGGGCTACCGATGCGCGCGGTCGTGGTGGTCGGTCCGGACGCCTCCGAGGCGGAGATGCGTGCCTTGCACGAGCGAGGTGCGCGCGGCATTCGCTTCATCATGGCCCATCCGGGCGGCCTCGAACCGTCCGGGATCGAGCGGGCCGCGGCCCGGGCCTGCGAGATGGGCTGGCACCTCCAGTTCCTCCTGAAGCCCGCACACCTCATGGAGCTGGAGCCGCGCCTGCGGCGGCTTCCCTGTCCGGTGGTGATCGACCACATGGGGTTTCTGGCGCCCGAGCAGGGGCTCGAGCAGCCGGGGTTTCAGGCCCTGCGTCGCCTCATCGAAGCCGGCACGGGGTGGGTCAAGCTTTCGGGCGCCTATCGCCTGTCTCAGGGGGGCCCGCATTATCCGGAGCTTCGCCCCTATGTGGAGGCCCTCCTCGCGCTCAGACCCGATCGTCTCCTGTGGGGGAGTGACTGGCCGCATGTCGGGTTGAGAAGCGGGATGCCCAACACCAGCGACCTCCTAGAACTGTTTGGTTCCTGGGTTTCCGACGAGGCTGACCGTCGGCGCATTCTCGTCGACAACCCGGATGCGCTCTTCGAATTTTGAGCGCGTTGACAGGGCGGCATCGTCGGTCGCGATGGACTGGTCCGCCGCACCATCGGCTTCCGGGGCGAGGAACGGTCTTCCCTCCCCGTCCCCCGGGACGGACAAGCGGGATTGGGGTCGACCCACGCCCTACGGAGCTTCAGGCCCGCGGATCGGGCAGGGACGCGAACGCCATCCTCTCCGGGGAACGCCTCGAACTCAGGCGCCGACCCAATGGGTCAGCACGTTTCGCTGCGCGGCCTGGATGTGCTGACGGGCGCTGGCCTCCGCGCGTTGACTGTCGCCATCCGCGATGGCCGCCACCAGCGCGGTGTGCTCCTGTTCGGCTTCGACCACGCGGTTCGCATTGCGCCGCCGCGTGTTGCCGACGAGGGCCAGCAGCGCCGCCATGGAGCTGAGATGCTCGGCGAGGTACCGGTTCCGGGCACAGGTGTGGATCGTCAGATGAAGGTCGCGGTTGTGCCGTGCGCCGGCCACGGGATCGTCCGCTGAGGCGCGCTCCTGTTCGAGGATGTGCCGCATCCGTGCGATGTCGACCGGCGTCGCGTATCGCGCGGCCAATGACGCTGCGGCGCCCTCGGCCCATTCGCGCGCCGTGTACAGCTCCGAGACCTGCTGCTGATCCAGGGCCGCGATCCGGATGCCGCGATGCGACTGCATGCTCAGCAGTCCCTCCGCCTCCAGGCGCTGCAGGGCATCCCGGAGCGGCGTGCGGCTCATCTCGAGCCACGTGGTCAGATCTGCCTCGCGCACGAGCGATCCCGGCGCCAGCTGACCGTCCTGAATCGCCGTGAAGATCGCGTCGTAGGCGCGGCGGCTCAGCGGCCGGTCACCCCCTGGACTTCCGGGCAGCCAGGATTTCTCAGCCTCCGACCGCAGTTGCCCCTCCATCACGCTCCCGCGTCCCGCCTCGAACCCTACCGTCGCGTCACGCTGGACTCAACCGTATACAATTGTATATGGATTGACGGGCAGGGGTCGGATCCGCGTGCAACGGCCCGCGAAGCCTTCCGAGTGTGGTCCTGCCATTTCGGGATTAGCGGGCCTCCGTTCGTGGCCGTTCGACCCGGCGCGCCAAACGAGAGCGACACACAGAAGGTCGCCGCCCTGCACGATCCGGCCCGTAACGCGCGGGCCTGGAGTCAGTGAAACATCGCCCGGGAGTAGACATGCCGTTCAGGCAAGGTTGGATCGCGCTGCTCCTGTTCGCGCTCGCGATGATCAATTATATCGATCGCGTAACGTTATCTTTTGCCGCAGGGCCGATCGCGAAGGAATACGGGCTGGATCCGGTTTCCTTGGGGTATCTCTTCTCGTCGTTCCTGTGGACATACGCGCTGTTTCTGATCCCGATGGGCCTGCTGGTCGACCGGTTCGGTGCCAAGCGCGTCGCGGGTTTCGGGCTCACGCTCTGGTCGCTGGCGACGGCGGCGACCGGCCTGTCGACCGGCTTCGCCTCGCTTCTCGCGACACGTCTCGCGATGGGGGCGGGTGAGGCGACGAGCAATCCCGCGGGCGCTCGCGTCATTCGCGAATGGATGCCGGCCGGCGAGCGTGGGGCCATGAACGCGGCCTTCAACAGCGGGTCCTACGCGGGGCCTGCCCTGTGCGCCCTCGTGGCCGGTCCCATCATCGAGCATTTCGGCTGGCGCGCGCTCTTCTTCGCCGCCGGGGCGATCGGGCTGCTCTGGCTGATCTGCTGGCTCAGCCTCTTCTCCCGCCCGGAGGACGCGCGCTGGCTGAGCGAGCCTGAGCGGGCCAAGATCCTGGCCGAGCGGACCGGCAACACGGCGGCCGCGGGCGACCGCACGGGCCTGGTCGGTATGCTGTCGTCCGGGCCGACGCTGTGGGGGCTGGCCCTGACGATGGGCTGCAACGTCTACTCGCAGTACCTCTTCCTGACATGGCTGCCGAGCTATCTGCAGACCACCAAGGGGCTCACGATCGCCAAGACCGGTCTCTACGCCGCGATCCCGTACACGGTGGCCGTGGTACTCTGCATCGTGATCGGGTTTCTCAGCGATCGTATGATGCGGGGTGAGGTCGGCGGCGGTCGGCGCCGGTACGTCATCGCGTCCACGATGATGCTCGCGGCCACCGTCCTGTTCGCGCCCTTCGTCGACGCCGTGTGGCTGATCCTGGCGCTGATCGCGGTATCCCTGACCGGCATCGCCTCGACGACGTCGCTGACGTTCTCCCTGGTCAACGACCTGCTGCCGAACCCGCGCGATATCGGTGTCGCCATGGCCTTCGTCGTGGTCGGCGGCAACGTCTTCGGGCTGATGGCGCCGATCGTGACCGGGTACGTCATCCGGGCGACGGGCAGCTACGACGGCGCCTTCTACGTCGCCGGTGCCCTCCTCATCTGCGGCGCGGCCTCGGTCCTGACGCTCACCCGCACGCCGATCGGCGCGCGGCGATCCGAAGTCGAGGCAGAGGTCGCTCCCCTGTCGCAGCGGATCTGAGGCCGTCATGTTCGCTTTCGTCGGATCACGCACGACGGTCGAGCGCAACGCGCGGGGCGAGGGTCTGTCGGTCTACGCGGTCCTGCCCGGCGGCACCTGGGAGCTGCGCCATGTGCTGCGTGGCCTGACCAACCCGTCCTATCTCGCCCTGAGCCGGGCGGCGGATCGGCTCTACGCCGTGCACGGCGACGGAGAGAGCGTCAGCGCCTTCGCGGTCGCGCGGGACGGTGCCGTCTCGCTCCTCGGCACACGAGCGACCGAGGGGCGAAACCCCGTCCACCTCCTGATCCACGAACGCGCGCGCGCGCTCCTCGTCGCGAATTACGCCACCGGGAGCCTCGCGCGCCTGCCGATCCACGCGGACGGCACGCTCGGCTGCGTGGTCCAGCGTCTCGAACTGCCGGGTCAGACGGGCCCGCATCGAACCCAGCAGACGGGGTCTCATCCCCATCAGGTCGTGCTGGACCCGACCGGCGACCGGGTCATCGTGCCGGACAAGGGCTTGGACCGGGTGTTCGTCGTCGCCGTCGGACGCGATGACGGCCGCCTCGCACTCAGTCCGGACGGACCGCCACCCGGCCGCGAGGGCGCCGGGCCGCGCCATGCCGTCTTCGATCGTTCCGGCACCATCCTCTTCGTGGCGAACGAGCTCGACTCGACGGTCACCCGCTTCGCCTATGAGGCGGGCAGCGGCCGCCTCTCGCCGCGCGAGATCGTCTCCACGCTGCCGGCCAGCTGCCTCAAGACCAGCCACGCCGCCGGCATCGCGCTGACCCCGTGCGGGCGCTGGCTCTACGTGTCGAACCGTGGCGACGACAGCATCGCAGTCATCGCGGTGGAGGCCGCGGGCCTGAGGCCGAAGGCCTGGATCCCGACCGGGGGCGCGAAGCCGCGTTTCATCACGCTGGACCCCACCGGACAGACGCTGCTGGTCGCGAACGAGGACAGCGATACGATCGTATCCTTCGCCGTGGATCAGGTCACCGGCGCTCTCGCCCGGACCGGGCAGGCGGTCGAGACCGGATCGCCCGTCTGCGTCGTGTTCGGCAGCCCGGCGGCATGATGGATCAGCGCTCCGCGCCAGAGCCGTTCGCTGCATGGCGGAGGGCCGCGCGCCGCCACGGCCTGCCGGACCCGGCGGTGGATGGCGGCCTTTCTCCTCACAGATCGAATCCCCGTCCGACCCCGGATCCGCGCCCATGACCGACGAGCGAATTTCCCCAGACCGGCTGCGCGCCTTCGCGACGGCCGCCTACGCGACCACCGGCATGCCGGAGGATCGGGCGGCGCTGTGCGCCGACACGCTCGTGCAGGCCGATCTCTGGGGGCACCAGTCGCACGGCGTCATGCGCTTGCCCTGGTACATGGCCCGGTTGCGGGCCGGCGTCTGCGACTCGCTCGCCGAACCCGAACTCGTGGTCGACGGCGGTGCGATCGCGGTCCTCGACGGCCGCGAGGCCATGGGACAGATCTCGGCTGCCCGCGCGGCGCAGGAAGCGGTCGATCGAGCAAAGCGGCACGGTATCGGCGCCGTGGCGGTCCGCAACTCGAACCACTTCGGAACCGCGATGTACTTCACGCTGATGGCGGCGCGCGCGGACTGCGTCGGTTTTCTCTCGACGAACGCCAGCCCCGCCATGGCGCCCTGGGGCGGGCGGCGGAAGGTCGTCGGCAACAATCCGTGGTCCTGGGCCGCACCCGCCGGCACCCACGCGCCTCTGGTGCTCGACATCGCCAACACGGGCGTGGCCCGCGGCAAGATCTACCTCGCGCGTCAGAGGGGGCAAACGATCCCGGAAGGCTGGGCGATCAACGCTGAGGGCGCGCCGACCATCGATCCGCAGGAGGCGATCGACGGCATCATCCTGCCCATGGCGCAGCACAAGGGCTATGCCATCTCGGTCGCGATGGACATGCTCTCGGGGGTTCTCAGCGGCAGCGCCTTCGGACCCGGGGTGCATGGGCCGTATCAGGCCCGGGAACGCAGCGGCGCCGGTCACCTGATGATCGCCCTCGATATCGCGGCATTCCAGCCGATCGAGAACTTCGGCACACGCATGGACGAGATGATCGCGGGCCTGAAGGCCGTCCCGCTGGCACAGGGATACGACGAGGTCTTCTATCCCGGCGAGATCGAGGCTCGGAACGACGCCGATCATCGGCGCGCCGGGTTGCAGCTGCCCGACGACACGCTGGACGACTTGCGAACACTCGCGGGCGAGATCGGGCTCGCGGACCGGCTTCCGTTCTCCTGAGCGGCGCGGCGTCCGGGGCCTGGCAAAGTCTGCTGACGCGACGACACGGCCGCGGATCCTGCCCGGTCACTCCGCGAAGCGGCGCGGGGAGCCTCCTGCGCCGCTCGTCACCCGCGCGCCCGACAACGCGCGCTGCGCACTCTGCCGAACGCTCAGCGCCGAGCGGCCTGAATCACCGGGGCGACAAGTCGATGGGTGATGGACCCGAATTTGCAGCGATATTTGAGCGAAGAGACGAAACAATTAAGACAGTCGAGTTGCTGAATACGATGCCACAGATAAACTCGGGTCAGCTGCTCGAAAGCCTCGATCGATCAGCGCTCACGCCCAAACACTGGCGCATGTACGTGACGGCCGCGCTCGGCCATCTGTTCGACGGCTTCGACATCAACATGATGGGCTTCGCGCTGCCCGGCATCGTCGCCGCCTTCGCGCTCAGCCCGGCTCAGGCCGGCATCCTCGCCTCGAGCGTCTTCATCGGCATGCTGATCGGCTCGACCTGTGTCGGCTTCCTCGCCGACCGGTTCGGACGCAAGTGGACGATGGTCGGCGCGATCACCGCCTATTGCGCCCTCAGCTGCGCCGTCGCGTTCGCCTGGAACCACGACTCACTCCTGGTACTGCGGATCCTCCAGGGGATCGGTTTGGGGGCGGAGGTGCCGCTCGTCTTCACGTACCTCTCCGAGTTCATCCCGACGCGCCGGCGGGGCCTCATGCTCGCCTCGACCGTGGCGTTCTGGCAAGGCTCGAGCTTCCTCGCGGCGATGGTCGCCCTCTTCATCATCCCGGCGTTCACGTGGCGGGGGATGTTCATCGCGGGAGCCGTTCCAGGCCTCGTTCTGATCGTGCTCTGGGTGATGCTACCCGAGTCGGTCCGCTTCCTCATCGCCCGCGGACGTCTCGAACAGGCCGGCCGCATCGTCGATGGTCTCAGCACCATCGACCCACGGACGCTTCCGCCGCCCCGACATCGACCGCCGGCTGAGCCGGCGCACTTGAGTGCAATTCTGCGCGGCGGCTATCTGCGGCCGACCGCGAGCATCTGGCTGATGCAGCTCACCGGCGGGGCGGTGTTCTTCGCCGTGGCGATCTGGCTGCCGTCGATCTTCGCGCGGATGGGCTTTCCGGTGGTCAAAAGCTTCGCGTTCACCGGACTGATCGCCGGGACGGGCGCGCTGGGCAACATCGCGGGCGGCCTGCTGCTGGATCGCTGGGGGCGGCGCACGACCGTCCCGGTGTTCCTCTGCGTCGGGGGTCTCCTCATGTTCGCGTGGGGGCAGGCCACCGAATCCTGGTCCATCCTCGGGCTCGGCGCGCTGACGGCGTTCTTCGCTTCGGGCGGTGCGGGCGGTCCACTCTTCGCCTACACGAGCGAGGTCTACCCGACGCGGTACCGCGCGGTCGGGACGGGCTGGGCCGCGGCCTGGCAGAGGATCGGCGGGATCGTCGCGGCGCCGATGCTCGGATGGATGCTGGGCAGCGGCGCCCCCAACTACGCCTTCTTCACCGCCTTGGGCGTCCTGCTGCTGATCGGGGGTGTCGGGGGCTACCTCCTCGGCTACGAGACGCGCGGCAAATCACTGGAAGCGGTCGCGGCGGAACTCGCCGGGACGACGGGTCAGGTGTGAGACGATGCCGCATTTCGAACGCGACGGACGCCGGCTGCACTACGAGGTGCTCGGCCGGGGCGATCCCGTAATGCTGATTCACGGTTTCACGAACGCCGGGTGGTCCTGGATGAACCAGGTCGCCGCCCTGGTGTTCGCCGGCTACAGTGTGATCCTGCCCGATCTGTGCGGGCACGGCCTGTCGGATCCCGCCGCCGACGTCACCACCGTGGACGATCTGACCCGGGATGTGATCGGGTTGCTCGACCATCTCGCGATCGCGCGCGCCTCGGTCTGCGGCTTGTCGCTCGGCGGCATGATCGCGCTGACGCTCGCGCTCGAGCAGCCGCAGCGGGTCGACCGGCTGGTCGTGGCCAACTCGCGGGCCGCGTTCAACGACCCGGCGACGGCGGGTCTCGTCGCCGGCTGGGTCGAGATGTTTCATCAGCCGGGCGGGCCACTCCGACGCTTCCAAGCGACGTGGCCCGTGATGCTCAACGCGCAGTACCGGGAAAGCTCGGCCGGACGCGCGACTTACGCAACCTGGTGCCGCTTGGCCGAGCGACACAGCGGGTCCTCGCTCGCGAACGTCGCCCTCGGCATGCTCGCGTTCGACGTCGCGGGCCGCCTCCAGGGTATCGGGCATCCCACCCTGGTGATCGCCGGCGAAGAGGACAGGCTGTTCCCGCCCGCCGTTGCGCGCGAGGTCAGCGACGGCATGGCCGATGCGCAATTCACGATCATCCCTGGGGCCGCGCACATCTCGTCTCTGGATAGCGCGGAGGCGTTCAACGCGCGCCTGCTCGCCTTCCTCGCCGGTTGATCGAGAACGCTGAACCCCTCGGATGTCCCGCTGATACGGGTCCTTCCCTCAGCGTGGCGGGACGTCCCAACCCGCCTGCTTCAGCCGGGCGCTCCCGTTCGGTCCGGTCACGAAGGCGATGAAGGCGCGTGCCGCGCTCGGGTCCTGCGTCTTTGTCGTGACGGCGGCGGCGTAGGGCGTCCACGTGTTGACGGCCTCGGGCAGGAACCCCGCGAACGCCACACCTGGTGCGTCGATGAGCTCGCTGGCCTGTGTCAGCCCGATCGCTGCCCGGCCCGAGGCGACGGCAGATGCCACCTCGGCGCCGGTGGCGCAGAGCACCGCTCTGGCCTGCACGGCCTCAGCGAGGCCGAGCCGGGTCAGCATCCCGTCGAAGAAGGCGCCCGCCGAGCCGCCGCCCTTGGGATCGATGTAGGCCACGGCGGGCGCCGCCAGGAGCGCGGTGCGGAAACCTGCCGCGCCCGTCAGGTCGGGGAGCGCGGCCCCGGATTTGACGGCGGCGCCGAGCCGCATACGTGCGACATCGACCTTGGTCTCCGGCCGGACATCGCCCCGCGCGACCAGCGCGTCGATGCCGGCCGAGGCGGTCATGACCACGTCGGCGTCTTCGTGCGCGGCAAGCTTGGCGAGGACGCCGCCCGCATTGGTGATCGTCAGGACGAGGTGATCGCCGGTCATTGTCTCGAACGGCCCGGCGAGGTCGCGCAGGCTGGACGCGTAGACGCCCGTTGCGAGCACACGGATGTCGGCCGCCGCCGCGGGCGGGCTTAGCGCTGCCATGCAGCAGGCGATCGACAGCAGCTGAGCTCGGCACATGGAATTTCTCCTCGGGCGCGACGCCCGCGATCGCGCGAACCGACGGGATGCGTCGGATTGCGGAGCGCGGAGCGCCGCACTCTACACACGATGGGCCGCGTCCGGCCGCTGTCCGCCTCCCCGCCTGTCGCGCCCTCCCCCGTCCGGGCGCGGCCCCGGAGACGCCCGATACGGCGGCCCCGGGACGCCTCTCCTCGTGGCATCGCCGCTCGGGCGCCTGGGGAAGTGAGCCCGGACAGCGAGGGCGGGCTGTCGGCCACGGAGCGCGGAGCGGGCGGTGCTCGAAGCCGGGACTTGCCCCTCATCTTGCCTCGGGTGTTTTCGCCCGCCGGGCGAGCGTTGCAGCCTACGCCCGCTCGCCCGGTAGGACGGGGATCAGCGGGGGGCGCGTGCGGCCCAATCCCAACGCGAGCGCGGCGCCCGTGGCCGTGACCAGGGCGAGCGGCAGCAGGCCCAGCGCGTAGCTGCCGCTCGCATCCTTGATCACGCCCATCAGGAACGTCCCGACGCAGGCACCGAGATTGCCGATGGCGTTGATCTGCGCGATCCCGGCCGCGGACGCGCCCGGCGGCAGCCATTCCGTGACCATGGCCCAGAATGGGCCCTTGACGGCGTAGGTCCCCAGGATCGCGAGGAACAGGATCGCGACCGTCGATCCGAACCCCTGCGCGGCCAGCGCCGCCGCGAGGCAGAGCGCGGTGAGCGCCTGCGGCCCGGCCACGTGCCAGGCCCGCTCCCCCGTGCGGTCCGAGCGTCGGGCCCAGAGCACCATCAGCCCGGCCGCGACCCCGAACGGCACCGAGTTGAGCAGGCCGATCTCCATGGTTGAGAGGCCATAGGAATTGAAGATCTGCGGCTGCCAGATCGACAGGCACGCGCTCGCCCCGACACTGCCGGCGAAGATCAGGCCGGCTGCCAGCACGCGTCGATCGAGGATCACCCGCCAGACGGACGGCCGGACCAGCGGCTGCTCCGCGCGCTCGGCGTCCAAACGTCCGGTGAGCCAGCCGCGCTGCGCCGCGTCGAGCCAGGGCGCCCGGTCCGGGCCCTCCGGGAGGAACCGAAGGACGAGCAAGCCCAGCACCACGGCCGGCATTGCCTCGACGATCGACATCAGCTGCCAACCGCGCAGACCCAGCCAGCCGTCGAGCCCGAGCAGCGCCGCCGAAAGCGGCGAGCCGACGAAGTTCGACAGGGGCACGGCCACCGCGAAGAGGGCGATGACCCGGGCGCGATAGGCCTTCGGGAACCAGCGCGTCAGGTAGAAGATCACGCCGGGATAAAAGCCGGCTTCAGCCGCGCCGAGCAGGAAGCGGATCGCGCAGAACGAGACCGGTCCGACGACGAGCGCGGTGGCCGCGGAGATCAACCCCCAGGTGATCATGATCCGGGCCAGCCACAGGCGGGCGCCGAACCGCTCGAGCATCAGGTTCGAGGGCACCTCGAACAGGAAGTAGGCGACGAAGAACAGGCCCGCGCCCAGGCCGAAGACCGAGGCCGAGAGGCCGGCATCGGCGTTCATCTGCAGCGCCGCGAAGCCGACATTGACCCGGTCGATGAAGGCGACGAGGAAGCCCAGCATCAAGAGCGGCATGATCCGGAGCGTGACGCGCCGCATCGTCGCCCGCTCGATCTCGGACGGGGTGTCGTCGCTCGTCGATGTCACGGGCCGCTCCGGGTCTGAGGGGGCATCCGCGCGCGGATGCTGGTCCGGGCGCAGGCGACCGGCAGCACGGGCTGTGCCAGCCCGGCTCGTCAGGTGCCGACCCGGAGCGGGGCGGCGAGCTTGCGCAGGTAGGCGATGACCGACAGGGCCGTGATGCGGCCCGTACGGGGGTTCTCGTCGGTCGGCACGTTCTCGATCGTCATGGAGAACCGCGCCGCGTCGGCCTCGACCTCGATGCGGTGGGTGTTGCGGTCGAGGTTCGGGTCCGCCCAGATCTCGAGTTCGGTCCGATCCGGTCCGATGCCGGCGAGCGAGAGCGCGACCGCGACGTTGAGGTTGGCCGGAAACCCCCGCGCCGCCTCGCGCGGGCTGCCCGAGAAGACCCGCATCGGCTCGGTGATGCTGGCGATCGCGATGCCGTTCTCCACGAGGTAGGGCGCGCCGACGAGGCCGCGCACGGGCTTGCGGGTGATCATCCGCACGGTGTGGATCGTTCCCTCCGCGGCGGCCGTCACGGCGTCGAGGCCGAGTAAGGCGCCGGTCGGCACGACGATCTGCCCGCCGTTGGCACGCGCCGCCGCCACGAGGTCCTCGTGGTCGAGGAGCGCCCCGCAGCTCAGCACGACGGCGGTTTTGCCCGCCGTCACGAACGGCCGCACGATCGCGGGGAGGTGCTGGGACGGCGCGCATTCCAGCACGATGTCGGCCCGCGGCTCCAGAGCGTCGAACGCTGTGACGACCTCGGGCGGTTCAGCGAGCGCCGCGAGCTCGGCGCGGGCTTTGCCGGCGTCGCGGACCGCGACGGCGGTCAGGCTTAGTCCGGGGATGGCCCCCCCGTCGAGTGCGCGCGCCACGGCGCGCCCGACAGTGCCGAGGCCGGCGATCTGGCTGCTTCCTGCGTCGGCATGCTGGGGTCCCGTTTTATCGCGGCCGAAACGGCCGGCCACCGCCACCCTTACGCATCGGCCGTGCCGAAAGATGACGCGGATCGGCTCCAACTTGGACCGCCGATCAACCGGCTGCTAGGCCCGAACGCGCCGCCGGCATGCGGCTTGCCATGTGCCCCCGGGGATGTGACCCTGACCGGCGCGCCGGGCGCGTGCATGCTCGACGAGGTGCAGGATGGATCGCCGTCGTTTCCTCCGGCTCGCAGCGGCCCCGGCCCTCACCGCGGGCATCGCACGGCCGGTCCGCGTCGCCGCGCAGGGCACGCGCGTCCTGCGCTACGTGCCCTACACCGACGTCACGGTGCTCGACCCCACCTGGAGCACCGCCTACGTCACCCGCGACCACGCGGCGATGGTCTACGACACGCTGTTCGCCCTCGACGAACGGCTGACGCCCCAGCCCCAGATGCTCGCCGGCCACACGGTCTCGGACGATGGCCTCACCTGGGATCTCACGCTACGGCCGGGACTGAACTTCCACGACGGCTCGGCCGTACTCGCCCGCGATTGCGTCGCGAGCCTCGTGCGCTGGGCGCGCCGTGACGCCTTCGGCGGGGCGCTGATGGCCGTGACCGACGAACTCGCGGCACCCGACGACGGCACCATCCGCTTCCGCCTCAAGCGGCCCTTCCCGCTCTTGCCCTACGCCCTGGCCCGCAACGGCGCCCCCTACCCCGCAATCATGCCCGAGCGGCTGGCACGGACCGACGCCTTCACCCAGCTCACCGAGATCGTCGGGAGCGGCCCGTTCCGCTTCAAGGCGGACGAGCGCGTCGTCGGCGCGCGCGCCGTTTACACCCGGTTCGAGGGCTATCGCCCGCGCGAGACCGGGACGCCGAGCGGCACCGCCGGGCCGAAGATCGTGCATTTCGACCGGGTCGAGTGGCTCGTCCAGCCGGACGCGGCCACCGCCGTCAACGCCCTCGTCGCGGGCGAAGTCGACATGTTCTACAATCCGCCCACCGACCTGTTGCCGATCCTGCGCCGCAGTCGCGACCTCCAGGTCTTCCAGGGCGATCCCCTCGGCAACGTCGCCCTGATGCGGGTGAATCACCTGCACCCGCCCTTCGACAATCCGGGCGTGCGCCGCGCCGTCCTCTCGGCCGTGCGCCAGGAGGACTTCATGCTGGCGATGATGGGCGAGGACCGCGCCCTGTGGCGCGACGGGGTCGGCGTCTTCCCGCCCGGCACGCCGATGGCGAGCGAGGCCGGCCTCGACGTCCTGACGAGCCCGCGGCCGGTGGAGGAGGCCAAGCGCGCGCTGGAGACGGCGGGCTATCGGGGCGAGCGCGCGGTGGTGCTGATCTCGACCGACAGCCCCAAGCTCCAGGCGCTCGGCGAGGTGGCGGCCGACCTGATGCGTCGCATCGGCATGACCGTCGACCCGCAGGTCACCGACTGGGGCACCGTGGTGCAGCGCCGCGCTAAGAAGGAGCCGGTCGCGCAGGGTGGCTGGAGCGCGTTCTTCACGACCTTCTCCGGCCAGGACCTGCTCGACCCCGCGGGCTACCTGGCATTGCGCGGCACCGGCGAGCGCGCATGGTTCGGCTGGCCGACCGACGCACGGGTGGAGGATCTGCGCGCCCAGTGGCTGGCGAGCGGCGACCCCGCGCAGCAGCGGGCGATCTGCAGGGACATCCAGGCACGGGCGATGGCCGAGGTGCCCTTCATGCCGCTGGGGCAAGCCTTCTACGCCACGGCGGCCAAGCGCGACCTCACAGGCATTCTGAAGGGCTTCAGCACCTTCTGGAATGTGCGGCGGGCTTGAGGAGATCGGGATCATGGCGGATGACCTCGCCTACATGCCCGCGGCGGAACTCGCGACCCTGATTCGAACGCGGCGGCTGTCACCGGTGGAGCTCATGACGGCGACGCTCGCGCGTATCGCCAGGGCCCAACCGGTGCTGAACGCCTTCATCACCGTCGCGGAGGAGCAGGCGCTCGCCGGCGCCCGGGCAGCGGAGGCCGCGGTGATGCGCGGAGAGCCGCTGGCGCCGCTGCACGGTCTGCCGGTCTCGATCAAGGATCTCGTTCCGACCGCCGGGATCCGCACCACCTGGGGCTCGCGCGTCTTCGCCGAGAACGTGCCGGAGGCCGACGCGGAGGTCGTGACCCGCCTGAAGGCTTCCGGCGCAATCGTCGTGGGCAAAACCACTACACCGGAATTCGGGCAGCAATGCCTGACCCAGGCGCCCCTGTTCGGGCGCACGCGCAACGCCTGGGACGCGGGCCGCACATCGGGTGGCTCCAGCGGCGGGGCGGCGGTCGCCGCGGCGGCGGGACTGACCGCGCTCGGCGTCGCCACGGACGGCGGCGGCTCGACCCGGATCCCCGCCGCCTGCAACGGCGTCGTCGGATTCAAGCAGGGGCTCGGCGTCGTGCCGCAGGAGTACGCCCAGGACGGGTTCGGCAACATCTCCTACGTGACGCCGATGACCCGCACCGTCCGCGACACGGCGCTGATGCTCGACGCGATGGCCGGACCCGATCCCCGGGATCCGCTCAGCGCGGGTCGGCTCCAACCGGGCTTCGTCGCGACGCTGGACGCCGTTTCGCCCGGAACGAAGTCCCTCGCCGGGCTGCGCGTCGGCTGGCGACCACTCCTCGGCAACGCGCACGTGGCGGCCGACGTGCTGGCCGCCTGCGAGCGGGCGGTCGCCGCCCTGGCGGATCTCGGTGCCGAGACGCGCGGGCACGCGGCGCCGTTCGAGAACCCGGAGACCCTCTGGTTCGTCAGCAACGGCGCCTACCGCATGGCGCAGTTCGGCCACCACCTCGCGCGGCACCGGGAGATCCTGTGCCCGACCTTCGTGCGCCAGATGGACCGGGTGCGCGACGTCTCGGCCGCCGAGCTCTACGCGGCGATCTTCGCCCGCACCGCCCTCTACCGTCAGGTGCAAGCGTGGTTTGACGACATCGATGTCCTGGCGATGCCGACCCTGTCGCGCACGGCCCTGCCGATCGACCAGGACTTCTTCGGGCCGATCACGATCGACGGGACACCCGTGCCGAACCTGCGCGCGGCCTGGTACCCCTACACGATGCCGTTCAACCTCACCGGCAACCCGGCCGTGAGCCTGCCCTGCGGGCTCGACGAAGCGGGCGTACCGGTCGCGATCCAGCTCGTCGGACGCGTCGGCGAGGACGCGCGCCTGCTGCGCGTGGCGGCCGCCTTCGAGCGGGCGATGCCCTGGGCGGACCGGCGGCCGCCGCTGCCGGAACTCGACTGACCCGAGGAGCAGAGATGGGCACCTACGATCCGCACCGCCGGACCCCGAGCTTTGAGGCCGCCGCGGAGACGTTCCTCGCAGGCGCCGACTCGCCCCGTGCCTACCTGGAACGCTGCCTCGCGACAATCGCCGAGCGCGAGCCTGCGGTGCGAGCCTTCGTGGTCGTGAACGAGGCCGGCGCGCGGGAGGCCGCGGATGCGAGCGGCGCGCGCTGGCGGGCGGGGCGGCCGCTCTCGCCGATCGACGGCATGCCGGTGGGGATCAAGGACCTCCTCGAGACGCGCGACATGCCGACCGAGATGGGCTGCGTGGCCTACGCGGGCAATTTTCCCCGACGCGACAACGCCGCGGTCTGGGCGCTGCGCGAAGCCGGGGCGGTGGTGCTCGGCAAGACCACGACAGCCGAGCTCGGCGGCACGCATCCGCCGGCGACGACGAACCCGTTCGATCCGGCGCGCACGCCGGGCGGGTCGTCCTCTGGCTCGGCCGCCGCGGTCGCGGCCGGGATGGTGCCGGCCGCGATCGGCAGCCAGGTCGGCGGCTCGATCATCCGGCCGGCGAGCTACTGCGGCAACTGGGCCCTGAAGCCATCCCAGGGCGCGATCAACCGCGGCGAGCGACAGGCGACCAGCATGAGCACGCATGGCGTGCACGCGACCTGCGCGGAGGACATGTGGCGCGTGTCGATCGAGATCGCGCGCCGGGCCGGCGGCGATCCGGGCCGCGCACCGCTCGCCGGTCCCGCGGATCCGCCCTCCCCGCACCGCCCGTTCACCGTGGCGGTGATGGAGACGGAGGGGTGGGAGGCGCTCGACGACGCGTCGCGGGCAGCCTTCGAGGCTGTGGTGGCGCAGATCGCCGACGCCGGCGTCACGGTGCTGCGCCGCCGGGACGTCCCGGCGATCGAACGCCTCGAGCGCGCCCTCGTCGGCGTGCGCGAGATGGCCAACACGATCACGGCCTGGGAGAACCACTGGGCGATCCGCAACCTCGTGGCGCAGCACCCCGACGGCGTCAGCGCGCGGGCCAAGGCCACGGTCGCGACCGCGGAACGCCTAGGGGCCGAGGGCTACCAGGATCTGCTGCGGCGGCGGGAGGCGGTGCGCACCGTGTACGCGGCGCTGGCGCCCACGCTCGACGCGCTGATCGCGCCGGCCTCGCCCGGACCGGCGCCGCCCTGGTCGGGCGATCGTCCCGGCGAGCCGCTCGCGCCGCGCCCGACGGGGGATTCCGTGTTCAACACGCCGAGCTCGCTCCTCGGCGCGCCCGTTGTGACGGTCCCCCTCGCGGCCGTGGGCGGCCTGCCAATGGGCATTCAGGTCGTGGGGCAGCCCGGGACAGACGCGCGGATGACGGCGATCGCGCGCTGGATGGATGCGGCGGTGCGGCGGGTGGTCCTCTGACCGAGCGGCGGTGATCCCGTTGCCGTCCGGGATTTACGGCCCAGCTGTGTAGGCAAGGCGAGGGCAGGAGAGATCTATGGACATCGATCGACGCCTCCTCCTGGCCGGCGCGGCCGCACAACTCCTGGCGTCCCGCGCTGCCACAGCCGAGGATCGCCCCATCGCGCCGGCCGAGACCCGGATGAAGGCCATCGTGGTCGGACCGGAGGGGCCGAGCCTCGTCGAGATCGACATGCCGAGGCCGAAACCCGCGGAGGTCCTCGTCCGGGTTCGGGCCGCCGCCCTCAACCGCGCCGATCTCGCCGTCGCCTCGGGGCAGCCGCACGGCCCGACCGGAGGGTCCGACGCGATCCCGGGGCTGGAGTGGGCCGGGGAGGTCGTGGCGGTCGGCGCGGCCGTGAACGACTTCCATCCGGGTGACCGCGTCATGTGTTCCGGCGCCGGCGGCTACGCCGAGTATGCCGTGGCGGATCACGGGCGGACCCTTCCGCTTCCCGCGGACCTGTCGTTCGAGGTTGCCGCGACCCTGCCGGTCGCCCTGCAGACGATGCACGATGCGCTCATCACGCAGGCGCACCTGCAACCGGGCGAGACCGTGCTGATCCAGGGGGCGAGTTCCGGCGTCGGGCTGATGGGGCTTCAGATCGCCCGGTGGCGGAGGGCCTCATTGGTGATCGGCACGTCGCGAAGCCCCGAGCACCGCGCGCGGCTGGCCGAGTTCGGCGCAACCGTGGCGATCGACACCAAGGATCCGACTTGGCCCGAACAGGTCCGAGCGGCGACCGGCGGCCGGGGCGTCGACGTGATCATCGATCAGGTCTCAGCGCCGGTCGCAAACGGCAATCTGCAGGCCGCGGCGGTCCTGGGCCGCATCGTCAACGTCGGCCGCCTCGGCGGGAGCCGGGGCGAGTTCGATTTCGATCTGCACGCCACGAAGCGCATCAGCTACATCGGCGTGACCAACCGGACTCGGTCGATCGAGGAGCAGCGCGCGATCACCGCGCGCGTCCGGGCCGACCTGTGGCCGGCGATCGCGGCCGGGGGCTTCCATCTGCCGATCGACGGCCGCTATGCCTTGGCCGAGGCGCCGGCCGCGCTCACCCGCATGAGGAAGAACGAGCATTTCGGGAAGATCGTCCTGACCGTCTGACGCCTGGTTCTCGGTACGCCGATCGCCGGCGGCTTGGTCGCGTCGAGCTCAGCCTCTCGGCGCCGCAGCCGGAAGTGCGGGCTTCACGTCACCGCCGAACCAGCTGCGGATCGTGCCGAGGATGTCGCTCGGGATTACGACCCAGGATGGTAGGACGCCCGCGACGCTACCGTTCCAGCGCCCCGCCAGCGTCTGCCGCGCCTGGGCGTCCGAGCGGCGGATCTCTAGGTCGAGGATCCGCTCTTGGATCGGCAGCGTGGCGAGCTGCGCTTGGGCCGATTGCGCCCGCTTGTTGGCCATGAACGTGTCGTCGATCGCCGCCTGGATCGCGGAGTTCTCGAAGTTCAACTCGTCGGCGAAACCCAGCGTCGTGACTGTGACGCCCATCGGCGCGAACTGGTCGATCACCGCCTTCTCGACGGCCGCCATGATCTCAGCCTTCTGGTGGATCGCGTCATCGGTCGAGCGGCGGCCGAACTCGCGCGCGAGCGCCGCCTGAACCGTGCGGTGGACGTTGCCGTCGACCACCTCGGCGAGCGAGCGGCCGTACAGCACCGAGGCGAAGT
The DNA here is from genome assembly GCF_026540795.1 of Methylobacterium sp. GC_Met_2. Taxonomy (NCBI): domain Bacteria; kingdom Pseudomonadati; phylum Pseudomonadota; class Alphaproteobacteria; order Hyphomicrobiales; family Methylobacteriaceae; genus Methylobacterium; species Methylobacterium sp. GC_Met_2. The sequence continues at coordinate 14,440 of NZ_JALNUM010000011.1, read as the reverse complement.
GCGCCTCGTCGGTATCCTGGGCGGCCGACTTCGTGCCGAACCAATACAGGAACTTGGCCGCGTCCTCCTCCTTGACGAAGGCCGAGATGACGACCGAGGTCGACAGACCGATCGACTCAGCGGTCTCGAAGCGGAAGCCCTGATCCAAGCTCGACGTGCCGCGGTTGGCCGAGGTCGTCCACTCGCGCGACACCGGCGTGCGGTCGACGATGATCAGGCGCGCGGCCGGCACGTAGTAGTCCGACAGCGTGCCGGTGTTCGGCAGCTTCGTGTGCGGGATCTGCACGCGCTTGGCCGCGACCTTGCTCTCGGCGAGGAACCTCTCCGAGCCGAACTGCGCCTGCGTGGTCTTCGTGTCCCCGCTCTCCGGGATCACGAAGGCCGACTGGTTCGGCAGGATCTCGATGTATTCGCCGTAGTCGTACTTGCTGAAGTAGGCGCACGCGGGCTCGGGCTCCGCGAATGCGCCAAGTCCGAGGACGACGACAGCCAGGCGCGCGCGTCGGGCGGGCACGAGCCAGATCATCGCGAGGACGGCGAGCAGTGCCGGGAACGCCAGGGGCGAGCCGCCAGCGAGGTCGGACGCGATCTGTGTCTTGAAGGGGGCGGCATCGCTGTCGGAGAGTTGTGCGACGGCCATGCGGCCTGCGGCCAATCCGGCCTCGGTCGAGGCGAGCCGTGGCAGGCCGGCGAAAACCGTTATGGCGCCGAGCGACAGGCCAGCGCGGATGAGCGTAGACATGGAAAGTCTCAAGGATCGAATGCCCAAGACGAGCGTCGGCGATATCAGTACTCGCGCCGAAGCGTGTCAGGGTCTTCTTCGCGAAGCTCGGCCTTGAGCCGAGCAGCCGCGGTATGGAACAACCCCTACACTCCTTCGTTTGGGGGGCCGCCCTCAGGGGCAGGCCGCGCACCGGCCGGCGTGAGATGCTCCGTCGAAGCGCATGATCAGGCGTGCCGACTACCCCATGCTGGACCAGCCGCGGCGGTCCTGGCACCGGTCGTGAATTCCGCGGCGCGCAGCGTGGCCACAAAGCCTTCCGGCGCGGCCGTGCCCAAACACGTCGCGGCGTCAGGCTGGCGCCGAGACTATCGCGTCACGCGGGGCGCGGACGGCGTTCACGGCTCCGCCGCCACGGGCGTCGTCGGGGTCACGTGCGGCTCGGGTCGGTCCGAAGACGCTGCGGCCGAGGGCCTCGGGCGTCCGAGCAGGACAACGGCCACCGTGGCGACCGCGGTCACGCCGGCGAGCGGCAGGAGCGCCAACGGCCAGCTTCCGGTCGCATCCTTGATCGCCCCGGTCGCCCAGCTCGTGAAGAAGCTCGCACCGGTGCCCACCGCGTTGATCTGTGCGATCCCCGCGACTGCCGCGCGCGAGGACAACCACTCGGTCGTCAGCGCCCAGAAGGGGCCGCGCGACGCCGATACGCCGAACAAGGCGAGGCACAATAGGCATACGGTCGGGATCAAGCCGTGCAGGACGAGGCACAGGCAGAGGCCCAGCGTCGTCAGTGCGGTGGGGACGGCCGTGTGCCAGACGCGCTCGTCGCGCCTATCGGAACTCCGGCCGCCCGCGTACATCGCCAAGGCGGCGACGGCGAACGGGATAGCGTTCACGAGGCCGACCTCCGCCGTCGAGAGGCCGAACGACTTCAGGAATTGCGGCTGCCACAGCGACAAGCCTGCGTTGGCGGTGGCTTGCCCCGCGTAGATCAGCGACAGCACCAGCACGGTGCGATCACCCATCACCGCCCAGACGGAGGTCTTCTCGACGCTGATCCGTGCGGTAGCGTCGGCGGCGAGCCGGTCGGCGAGCCAATCCTTGTGCTCCGGGTCGAGCCAACGCGCCTGCGCCGGCGAGTCGGTCAGCCAGAACAGGCCGACGAGGCCGATCAAGACGGCCGGCATCGCCTCGATGATGAACAGCCACTGCCAGCCCGAGAGGCCGAGCCAGCCGTCGAGCCCGAGCAGCGCCGCCGAGATCGGCGAGCCGACGATGCCGGCCACGGGACTCGCGACCATGAACAGGCCGATGACGCGGGCCCGCTCCCGGGCCGGGAACCACTGCATCAGGTACAGGATCACGCCGGGCACGAAGCCGGCTTCCGCCGCACCCAGCAGAAACCGCAGCACGCAGAAAGAGACCGGACCGGAGGTCAGCGCCATCGCTCCGGAGACGAGCCCCCACGTGATCATGATCCGCGTGAGCCATAGGCGCGCTCCGACCCGGACCATCGCGAGATTGCTCGGCACCTCAAACAGCAGGTAGGCGATGAAGAACATCCCGCCGCCGAGACCGAACGCGCTCGCCGTCAGCCCGACTTCCCGGTTCATCTGCAGGGCGGCGAAGCCCGCGTTGACCCGGTCGATGTAGTTCGCGAGGTAACTCAGCACCAGAAATGGCAGCAAACGCAGGCTAATCCTGCGCAGAGCTTCTCGGCCGACCGCGTCAGCCGGCATCGACGGGATACTCACGGTGTTCCTCCCAGTATTTGGCCGGCCCACGTCTCGACGCGCGGGTCACGGTGGCTCTAGATGGTGGGCGGCCCGAACGCGCCGAAGAGCGAAGGCCGCATCCGCGGTGGCCCCGGGCCGGAGGCGACGTCATGCGCATACGAGATGTCACTGTGACCCTGTTCGGCTGGGACGATATCCCGCCGACGCGCTACTCCGGACGCACGGCGCGCGCGGTGGGCAGCAGCCAACTCGGCCTCGTCACGATCCACACCGACGAGGGCATCGAGGGGCACGCCTTCCTCGGATCGGCCTACGGACCGGCCGATCTCGACGCGCCGCTTCTCGTGCGGGTGCTCAAGCCGGTGCTCATCGGGCGAGATCCCCTCGACCGCGAGCGCCTGAACCAAGAGCTGTGGGCCCGCGTGCGCGCGGCCTCCGTCCGAACGATCGGCGCGCTCGACGTCGCCCTTTGGGATCTCGCCGGCAAGGCCGCGGGACTGCCGATCCATCGGCTCATCGGCACCTATCGCGACCGCGTGCCCGCCTACGCCAGCTCGCAGATCCTCGAGGGGGCCACGGCCTACGTGGAGCAGGCGTGTGCGTATCGCGACGCCGGCTGGAGCGCCTACAAGATCCACCCGCCTCAAGTCTGGCGCGAGGACATCGCGATCTGCGAGGCGGTGCGTGCCGGGATGGGTGACGGGTTCACGCTGATGCTCGACGCCTGCTGGGGGTATTCCTACGAGCAGGCGCTGCGGGTGGGCCGCGCGATCGAGGCGGCGGGCTACTACTGGTACGAGGATCCGCTCGCGGATTCCGACCTCTACGGCTACGTCAAGCTCAAGGCCAAGCTCGACGTGCCGATCATGGCGACCGAGTATCCGCAGGCCGGCTTCGAGTCCTACGCGCCCTGGATCCTGCAGCGCGCCACCGATTTTCTGCGCGGCGACGTGGCGGTGAAGGGCGGCATCACCACGCTCGTCAAGGCGGCCCATCTCGCGGAGGCCTTCGGGATGAACTTCGAGGTTCACCACGGCGGCAACTCGCTCAACAACGTCGCCAACCTCCACGTCGTCATGGCGATCCGCAACACCGAGTTCTTCGAGGTGCTGCTGCCGGATGCGGCGCAGAAGTACGGCCTCGCCGCGGACATCGCGGTCGATGCCGCCGGCATGGTGCACGCGCCCACGGGGATCGGGCTCGGCGCGGAGATCGACCACGAACTCATCCGCGCGAAGACAAAGGCGGTCCTGACTTAGGGGCGCGCCCATACAAGTCATGACGCCGCGTGCGCCCGCGGCCGGCGGCTCGCCGCCGGGTCTTCGATGAGCCCGGCGGCGTCAGCGAGACCGGCGATGTACTGGCCCGCCTCGCGGATATCCTGCCGGATCGCGGCGGCTGCCGCCTCCGCGTCGCCCGTGCGCAGGGCCGAGAGTGCCGCGGTGTGCAGGTCGCTCCCTTTCTCAAGCAGCACGTAGTCCGGGATGACGTAGGTCAGGACCGGGCCGCACCTGAGCCAGATGTTCTCGATCAACCCCTCCAGGATGGGCATACGCGCGAGGGCGTAGAGCTCGAAATGGAAGCGCCGGTGCAGATCGAGATACGCGTCGAGGCTCTGCTGCCGGATCAGGGCCTTCATCTCGGCGAGCAGCGCGTCGAGGACACTCAGGTCGTCCGGTACTGCGCGCTCGGCGGCGCGGGCCGCGGCCCGACCTTCGAGGTCGCAGCGGATCGTCAGCAACTCGTCGAAACGCTCCACGTTCATGCGCGGGACCACGGCGCCACCCCCCTGCCCCGAGCTGCCACGCTCCAGCACGTGCTCGGCGATCAGCCGGTTGACCGCGTCGCGGACCGGCGTGAGGCTGATGCCGAGTTCGGCCGCCACCTCGCGCAGGAGGATCCGCTCACCCGGCCCGAACCGTCCGCCGAGCATGGCGGTCCGCAGCTCGGCATAGGCCTGATCCCAGAGCGGCAGCCGCTCGACGTGCCTCATGATGTTGGCCCCCCAGCCCCTCGGCAGCCCACGCGGCGCAGATCGAACCGGACCGACGCCGCGGGATTCGCCCCCGCTTGACAACGTACCCGCATTCCATCGTTATAACAAACAACGAAGACGTGAGGAACGCCATGATCACCCGCCGCAGCCTCGTCGGAAGCTTCGCCCTGGGTGCCCTCGGGGCACGGACCGCCATGGCGCAGTCGACCTTCCCGGCGCGCGAGGTCACCTTCATCGTGCCCTGGAACGCGGGGGGCTCGAACGACATCCTGGCGCGCGGACTTCAGCCGCTCCTCAAGGAGCGCGGCATCACGATGATCGTCGAGAACCAGCCCGGCGCCACCGGCACGATCGGGATGCGGCGCGTCGCGACGGCCAACCCGGATGGCTACACGCTCGGCATGGGGACGAGCTCGACGCTGGCCTACATGGCCGAGGGCAAGACGCCCCTGAAGAGCAATCAGTTCACCCACATCGCCCGCGTGTCGATCGATCCCCTGATGCTGCTCGTCCCCGGATCGAGCCCGCACCAGACGCTGGACGACTTCCTCGCCCACATGAAGAAGAACCCGGGCAGCGTGTCGATCGGCACGCCGGGCAACTACAACCTCAATCACATCTTCGCCTCGATGACCGCCCGGGCGGCCGGCGTCGCCTACATCAACGCGCCCTACACGGGCGGCGCCAAGGTCATCACCGACCTTGCCGGCGGGCAGATCCAGGCCGCGGTGCTCAAGCCCGCCGAGTCGCTCGGCCAGTTGCAGCAGGGCCTCGTGCGCGCGCTCGGCGTGTTCGCCGACGAGCGCCTCCGGCAGTTTCCCGACGTGCCGACCTTCAAGGAGCGCGGCTACGACGTGTTCCCGTTCGGCCCGGTGGTGCAGATGGCCTACGTGGTCGCCCCGGCCAAGCTCCCGCCGGAGGTGCGCACCAAGCTGATCGACGGCTTCAGCGCCGCGATCGGGGACCAGCGTTTCAAGGACTTTGCCGAGCGCAACGCCTTTCTGACCGCGCCGCTGACCGGGGACGCGCTGGCCGCCGAGGTCGATCGGGTCGAGCAGTCGATCAAGGTCGTGGCCGAGAAAGTCTTCAAATCCTGAGCCGACCTGCCTCTCCGAGCGCTCGAACGATCTGAATAACGACTGGGACGGATAGCGTGACCAAGATCAAGACCATCACCTGCCATGTGGTGACCACGCCGATCAAACGGCCGTTCACCTCCTCGCGCGGCTGGCTGTACAAGACCCGTGGCACCTGCCTCGTCGAGATCGAGACGGCGGACGGCATCGTCGGATGGGGCGAGTGCTACGGGCCGTCCGCGGTGGCCAAGGCGTTCATCGACACGCAGCTCGCGCCCCGGGTGATCGGTCAGGACCCGTTCGACGTCGAGGTCGTCTGGGAGGACCTCTACAACCGGATCAAGGATTACGGGCCGAAGGGCATGTCGATCGCCGCGATCAGCGGCATCGACATCGCGCTGTGGGACATCATCGGCAAGAGTGTGGGCAAGCCGGTGCACAAGCTCATCGGCGGCGCCTTCCGCACCAGCGTCGACGCCTACGCGACCGGCCTGTACTTCACCGACATGGACCGCCTCGTCGAGGAGGCGGTCGAGGAGGCGCGCGGTTACGTCGAGGCCGGGTTCAAGGCCGTGAAGATGAAGATCGGCCTCGGTTCGATCGAGCGCGACATCGCCCGCGTGGCGGCGGTGCGCGAGGCGGTCGGGCCGGACATCCGGCTCATGGTCGACGCCAACCACTCGCTCACGGTGCCGACCGCCATCCGCATGGGACGGCGGCTGGAGGAACTCGGCATCGAATGGTTCGAGGAGCCGATCTCGCCGGAGGATCTCGACGGCTACGTCGAGGTCACCCGCGCCCTCGACATGGCGGTGGCCGGCGGCGAGAACGAGTTCACCCGCTGGGGCTTCCGCGACGCCATCGCGCGCAAGGCGATGGACATCGTCCAGCCGGACGTGTGCGCGGCCGGCGGCATCACCGAGTGCAAGAAGATCGCCGCGATGGCGACGGCGCACGGCGTCGAGTGCGTGCCCCACGCCTGGGGCTCGGTGGTCGGCCTGGCCGCGACCATCCACTTCCTCGCCTCGATCCCCGATCAGCCCCCCTGCCTGTTCCCGGTCGCGCCGATGCTCGAGTTCGAACAGGAGGAGAACCCCTTCCGGGATCACCTGGCCCTCGAGCCGATCCGGCAGGTCGGCGGCAAAGTGGCGGTCCCCACCGCGCCGGGGCTCGGGGTCGAGATCGACCGCGCCGTGATCGACCGCTACCGCGCCGCCTGAGGCACACCGCGATGCGCTTTGTCACCTTCACGAGCGACGGCGCGGAGCGGGCGGGTATCCTGCTGGGCGACGCCAGCGGGCCGGACGACAGGGTCGTCGACCTCGCCCATCCTGCGCTGCAGTCGGCGCTCGCCGGCTCTCCGCCGCAGGTCCTCGACCTGATCCGCTCAGGATTGGCCGCCGCCGCAGCCCGCCTGCGCGATCACGCCATCCCGGAGGCGGCACAGCTACCTCTGCGATCGGTGCGCCTGCGCGCCCCGTTGCCCAAGCCCGGCCGGATCTTCGGGATCGCGCACAACTACGTGGACGCGCTGGCCGAGCGCGGCGCGCCCCATCCGGCCGAGCCGTTCCTGTTCATGAAGGAGCCGTGGACGGTGATCGGTCCCGGCGAGCCCGTGGTGCTGCCGCCGGGCATCGGCGGCTGCACCTACGAGGCCGAGATCGCCGCGGTGATCGGCAGCCGCGCCGAGCATGTCGCGGCGCAAGACGCTCTGGCCCATGTCTGCGCCTACGGCGTGTTCAACGACGTCAGCGCCAGCGAGCTGATCCGCCGCGACGGCTTCGGCCCGGGCAAGAACATCGCGACCTTCGGCCCGTTCGGCCCCTATCTCGCGACCAGCGACGAGGTCCCCGACCCGCAGGCGCTGCGGATTGGCCTGTCGATCGACGGGGTGAGCCTACAGGACTCCACCACGGCCCGAATGCTGTTCTCGGTGGCCGACCTCGTCGCCCACCTGTCGCAGCAGACGGTGCTGGAACCGGGCGACGTGATCGCCACCGGCACGCCGGCGGGGATCGCGGCCCTGCGCCAACCGCCGGCCTGGATCCGGCCCGGCACGACGATGACCGCCTGGGTCGAGGGTTTGGGCAGCCTGATCAGCCCCATCGTCGAGGAAGGTCCATGACCGAGCGCCCCGTGGTCCTGTTGACCAACCCGATCCATCCGGAGGCGGAGGCGATGCTGGCCGTCCATGCCCGCCCCGTCACCGCCCCCGGGCCGAGCCCCGAGACCCTGCGGGCGCTCATCGCCGAGGCGGAGGGGCTCGTGGTGCGCGTCAAGCTGCCCGACGATATCCTGGACGGCGCGACGCGGCTGCGCGGCATCGTCCGCCACGGCGTCGGCCTCGACATGATCCCCGTCGCGGCGGCGACCGCGCGGGGCATTCCGGTCGCCAACCTACCCGGCAGCAACACGCAGGCCGTGGCCGAGTACGTGTTCGCCGCGCTGTTTCACCTGCGCCGCCAAGTCTGGCGTCTCGACGGCGGCCTGCGCGCTCAGGGATGGGGCGCCGTGCGACCGATCGCCGACGGCCTCGCCGAGCTCGGCGGCAGCACCCTCGGGATACTGGGCTTGGGCGAGATCGGCGGCCGCGTCGCGCGGATCGCCCATCACGGCTTCGGCCTGCGCGTGCTCGGCGCCTCCCGCAGCGGCGCGACGCTCGGCGGTCTCGTCCAGGCGGTCGACCTGGAGACCCTGTTCGCGCAGAGCGACGCGGTGGTGATCGCCTGCCCGCTCACCGAGGCGACCCGCGGCCTCGTCGACGCCGCGCTGATCGGCCGGATGCGCTCGCACGCCATCCTCATCAACGTCGCCCGTGGGCCCGTGATTGACGCGACCGCGCTCGCCGCCGCCCTGCATTCCGGCGCGCTCGCCGGGGCGGCGCTCGACGTGTTCGACGCGCAGCCGTTGGCCTCCGACCACCCGCTGTTGGCCTGCCCGAACCTGCTGCTGACCCCGCACGTGGCCGGCATCACGCAGACCAGTTCACGCGCGATGAGCGTCGGCGCCGTCGAGGAGATGCTGCGCATCCTGCGCGGCGAGCGACCGCGCAACCTCGTGAACCCCGAGATCCTGTCCGCCTGAGAGAACCCATGCGCATCACCCGCATCCAGTCCGTCCCGATCTCGTTTCGGGTCCCCGAAGGTCAGAACGTCCGCCTCGGCATCGGCCGCGCGGTCAAGCGCGACGCCGTGCTCGTGAAGGTCGAGACCGACGAAGGCCTCGTCGGCTGGGGCGAGGCCCATCACGGGCGCTGCCCGGGCGCCATCGCCAAGCTCATCGACACGACGCTGTCCGAGCTCGTCCTCGGCATGGATCCCCTCGACGTCAACGGCGTCTGGGCCCGGGTCTACCGAATGCAGCTCGCCAGCCACGGCATGGGCGCGGCCGCCGCGATGGCGCTGTCCGGCCTCGACATCGCCCTGTGGGACATCCGCGGCAAGGCGACCGGATGGCCGATCTACCGGCTGCTCGGGGGTGGCCCCCGCGCGGTGCCGGCCTATGCAGGCGGCATCTCGCTCGGTTGGCAGGAGCCGGCCTCGCTCGCCGACGAGGCGCGCGCCCACGTCTCCGCCGGCTACCGGGCGGTGAAGCTGCGCGTCGGCGACAGCCCCCGGCGCGACATCGCCCGGGTCGAGGCGGTGCGCGAGGCTTTGGGCGCCGACGTCGAGATCCTGGTCGATGCCAACACCGGCTACACGGTCGACGACGTTCGCCGGGTGATGCCGGCGTTCGAAGCGGCCGGGGTCGCGTGGCTGGAGGAGCCGTTCCCACCCCACGACGCCTACAGCTACGGCGAGGCCGCGCGGCTCGGCACCGTGCCGCTCGCCGCCGGCGAGAATCACTTCACCCGCTACGAGTTCGTGCAGGCGCTGCAGGCCGGCTATCTCGGCTTCGTCCAGCCCGACCTGTCGAAGACCGGCGGCATCACCGAGACGATGCGGATCGCCGCCCTCGCCTCCGCGTGGAAGATCTCGGTCAACCCGCACACCTCGGCCACCGGCATCAACATGGTGGCGACGCTCCACCTGCTCGCGGCCGTCGACAACCCCGGCTACTTCGAGGGGGACGTGGCTCGGCACAACCCCTTCCGCGACGACGTGGTCGGTCTGCCCTACCGGCTCGACGCCGAGGGCAAGGTGTGCCCGCCGGACGGTCCGGGCCTCGGCGTCGAGGTCGACGAGCGCTTCCTCGCCGCCAATCCGCTGATCGACGGTCCCTGCTACGTCTGATCTTCTTTGACGGATCGCGCGGCCCCGCGACGCCCGGGGGCTTCGCACGAGCAAGAATAAAAAAAGCCAGGTCGACCGGAGGGACGCGTGCTTCACTCGATCCAACAGCACAGGGAGCGCTACGCCGGCGCCCTGACCGCGCTGATCGGCCTGGGGGCCGTCGCGGAATCGGCCAGCTACGGCCTCGGCACGATGGCGGCGATCGGGCCGGGGGCCTTCCCGCTGGCCATGGGCGTGATCCTCGTGGCCTGCGGCCTCGGCATCGGGCTGTCGGAGGCTCCGGCCGCCGACGCGCACGACCACGACCGCGTCGACCTCAGCCGACCCGAATGGCGCGGCTGGGCCTGCATCATCGGCGGGATGCTCGCCTTCCTGCTGCTCGCCCGGACCGCCGGCCTGTTCCCGGCAACGTTCGCCTGCGTGTTCCTGTCGGCGATGGGCGACCGCACCTCGACGGTGCGCGGTGCCTCCCTCCTCGCGACCCTGATCGCGGCGTTCGGCTGCGCCCTGTTCTACTACGGCCTGCACATCCAGCTGCCGCCGTTTGCCTGGGGGCAGTCATGATCGGCACGGCGCTCACCGACCTCGCCCACGGCTTCGAGGTCGCCCTCCAGCCGGCCAATTTCTTGGCCTGCTTCGCCGGGGTCCTGCTCGGCAACATCGTCGGCGTGCTGCCCGGGATGGGCGTGATGGCGGCGATCTCGATCCTGCTGCCGCTCACCTTCGCCATGCCGCCGGTGGCCGCGATCCTGATGCTGTCGGGCATCTTCTACGGGGCGCAGTACGGGGGCGCGATCTGCTCGATCCTGCTCAACCTGCCCTGCCATCCGCCGCACGCGGTGACCTGCCTCGACGGCTATCCCCTGACCAAGCAGGGCAAGGGCGGCACGGCACTGGGCATCACCATGTTGGGCGGCTTCTTCGGCGCCTCGTTCGGCATCGTGATGATGATCTTCTTCGCCCCCCTCCTCGTGCGGGCGGCGCTGAAGTTCGGGCCCGCCGACGTGTGCTCGCTGATGCTGCTCGGGCTGCTCGCCGGCTCGACGCTGGCCCGCGGCTCGGCGCTGAAGGGCATCGCCATGACGACGCTCGGCCTCCTGCTCGGCATCTTCGGCACCGACGTCACGTCGGGCTACGAGCGCTTCACCTTCGGCCTGCCCGAGCTCGCCGACGGGGTCGAGATCGTCGCCCTCGCGCTCGGCCTGTTCGGGATCGCGGAGTTCCTCAAGAGCGTGAACAAGGTCGAGCCGTTGCGCGGCGGCGCGAGCGTGCGCCTGCGCGACATGCGCCCGAGCGGGGCGGACCTGAAGCGCTCCGCCCTGCCGATCCTGCGCGGCACGCTGATCGGCAGCCTGTGCTCGCTCATCCCGGGCACCGGCCCGACCATCGCCTCGTTCGTCGCCTACGCGGCCGAGAAGAAGATCTCGCGCACCCCCGAGCGCTTCGGGCGGGGCGCGATCGAGGGCGTGGCGGCGCCCGAGACCGCGACGCACTCCTCGGTCCAGGGCGACTTCATCCCGACCATGAGCCTCGGCATCCCGGGGGACGCGGTGATGGCGTTGCTGCTCGCCGCCCTGACCATCCAGGGCATCACGCCGGGCCCGCTTCTGATCTCGCAGCACCCAGACATCTTCTGGGGCCTGATCGCGAGCTTCTGGGTCGGAAACATTCTCCTGATGGGGCTCAACGTCCCCCTGATCGGCATCTGGGTGAAGCTGCTGACGATCCCCTACCGCTACCTCTATCCCAGCGCGCTGTTCTTCGTGTGCATCGGCGTCTACTCGACCAGCAGCAGCCTGTTCCACGTCGGCGAGACGCTGGTGATCGGGATCTTCGGGTACCTGCTGCTGATCCTCGGCTTCCACCCGGCCCCGATCCTGCTCGGCTTCGTGCTCGGGCCGCGCTTCGAGGAGAACTTCCGGCGCGCCATGCTGCTGTCGCAGGGCGACCTGACGGTGTTCGTCGAGCGCCCGATCAGCGCCGCCTTCCTCACCGTTTGCGCCATCCTGATCCTCGGACAGCTCTACCTGCGCTGGCGACGCCGGGGGGTGTTGGTGCCGGACGGCCCGGTCGTGATGGAAGGATAGGCGGGGCCGAGCACGATCCTTTCCGCGGAGACCAAGTTGCCGAACTTCGGCGAGCGGTCGAACCGGGTAGGCATGCTTCTTGGAACGCGCCGCGGGATTCAGGGTGCGCGCGGGGAGCGCCGTTCGCCACAGCGCGGCGAACCTTTGCGATAGGCTCGAATCGTCCGAGGACGCGGAAGCGGGGCTTTCGCATCCCCTCACACCCACGCGCGAGGAGCTCCGTGGCTGCATCTGACCGTCATCCCGACCTGCTCGTCTTCGACGGCCTCGTCCTCACCTCCGGCGGTCGCCGGGAACTCGAGCTCATGCGGGCCGGTGGGCTGACGGGGGCCAACTTCACCTGCTCGGTGTGGGAGGGGTTCCGCCCGACCATGGAGCGCATCGCGCGCTGGAAGATGTCGCTCGCTGCGAACGCCGACCTCGCGCGCCCGGTGCTCACCGCAGCCGATCTACGCGCCGCCAAGCGGGAGGGCCGGATCGGCGTGGTCCTGGGCTGGCAGAACGCGTCGGCGATCGAGGACCAGATCCCGTTCATCCAGCTCTTCCACGACGTCGGCGTGCGCGTCGTGCAGCTGACCTACAACACGCAGAACCTCATCGGCTGCGGCTGCTACGAGGCGCGCGACTCCGGCCTCACAGGCTTCGGCCACGAGGTCGTGGCGGAGTTGAACCGCGTGCGCATGCTGATCGACCTGTCGCATGTCGGGCCCAAGACCTCCGAGGAGGCCATCGCCGCCTCACGCCTGCCGGTCTGCTACTCCCACGTGGCCGCGCGGGCCTTGAAGGATCATCCGCGCAACAAGTCGGACGACCAGCTCCGCGCCATCGCCGAGAAGGGCGGGTTCGTCGGCGTGACCTTCTTCACCACGTTTCTGGCGCGCGGCATGGACGCGACGCTCGACGACTTCCTCGACGTCGTCGAGCACATCATCGGCGTCGTGGGCGAGGAGGGCGTCGGCTTCGGCACCGACGCCCGGCAGCGCTACGAGGCGTGGTCGATCTACTGGGAGGACTACACCGAGGCCGACCCGCCCTACTGGACGCATGACAAGGGCTACGCCCGCCAGCTCACGACCTTCGCGCCGCAGCGCCGGCCCGCGGCCTTTGTCGATTACGCGAGCTACGGCGCGCTGACCGTTGCCATGGAGGCGCGCGGCTGGCCGGAGTCTCGCATCCGGCGCGTCATGGGCGAGAACTGGGTTCGCTTCCTCGGCGATGTCTGGGGGGCGTAGCCTCGCGGAGCGATCGGAGGGTTCGAGGATGATGGCGTTCGCTGAGTCCTATTTCACGTCAACGCATCGCTGGCCCTGGCGGCGGGTGGTCGCCGCGGCGCTGATCGCGCTGCTCGCCGGCCTGCCCGGTGCGGCGCAGGCTGAGAAGACCGAGATCGCCATCGCCAAGCAGTTCTCGATCGCGTTCCTGCCGCTCATCGTCATGGAGCGCGACCGCTTGATCGAGAAGCACGCCCGCGAGGCGGGCCTGCCGGAGGTCAAGGTCAACTGGCTCACCTTCAGCGGGCCGGACACGATGATCTCTTCGCTCTTGTCCGGAAGCGCGGACGTGGCGGCGGCCGGCATCCCGGGGGCGCTCATCGTCTGGGCGCGCACGCGCGGCTCGCGCCAGGCGGTGAAGGGCATCGCGGCGATCGGCGCGGTGCCGCTCTATCTCGTGACCCGCGACCCGGCGATCGCCTCCATCCGGGACTTCAAGGACACCGATCGGATCGCCACCCCGGGCGGCAAGGGCACGATCAACGCCGTCCTGCTGCAGATGGCGGTCGCGCAGACCCTGGGCGAGGCGAGCGTCTCCCGGTTCGATCCCCTACTGTTCTCGATGGGCCAGCCGGACGCCACCACGGGCATGCTGGCGGGCGTCGATACCGTGAAGAGCGTCGTCAGCACGCCGCCCTTCCAAGACCAGCTGCTCGCCGCGCCCGGGATGCGCCGACTGTTCAGCTCGTTCGCCGTGATGGGCGGGCCGCACAGCTACGCCAACGTCCTGGCGACGACCCGATTCCATGACGAGAACCCGAAGCTGTTCGGCGCGATCGTGGCGGCCCTGAAGGAGGCGGAGGCGGCGATCGCGGCGGACCCGCGCGGTGCGATCGCGGGCTGGATCGCCGCCACCGGATCCAAGCTGCCGCTCGCGGTCGCCGCGCGCGTCCTGGACGAGCCCGGGACCAACTGGAGCCTCACCCCGCAGAACGTGATGACGTTCGCCCACTTCATGGCGCGCACCGGCATGATCGCGAGTGCGCCCGCGTCGTGGCGCGACCTCTACTTCCCGGAAGCCGTGTCCGATCGGCCCGGCGGCTGAGGGTTCGATACCCGCCGCAAACGAGGCGAGAACGCGCTCGGCCTCCTGAGGCGGCCTCACCCTCCGCTTGAGGTCTCGCCGCGTCATCGCCGCTAGATCCGTCTCAGGGCGAGCGGCCGCACTTGCGCTCAGGACGCGAAGCGGCCGACGGCGTAAGGGGCCGGATCGATCGGGGCCGCGCGCCGTGCCAGAAGCGCGGCGACCAGGCGCCCGCTCGGCGGGCCGGCGGTCATGCCGTAGTGGCCATGGCCGAACGCCAGGTGCAGGCCCGGCTGC
>NZ_JALNUM010000109.1:0-19790 GCF_026540795.1 Methylobacterium sp. GC_Met_2 | reverse complement strand
CGCCGCCCGGCCCGCCGAATCCACCGGGACCGACCGGGAAGGCGCCGGGGCCCGCCGGTGGTGGACCGCCCGGCCCACCCCGGGCCGCGCCGAAGCCGCCCGGCTGCTCACCCCCGGGGATCGGTCCGCCCCCGGGCCGGGTATCGATGCCGAACCCCCGCGGTTCGCCGGGGTTGCCGAGACCGCCCGACCGTCCACCGGGCTCCGCGCCGAAGCGGCCCGGCAGGTCCTCGGGTAGGTTGCGCAAGTCCAGGCGGTCGCGCTCGCGCTCGAAGCCGGGCGCTTCGCGTTGCGGCGTCTCGGGGGCGATGCGGTTCTCGATCCGCAACCGCTCGACGGTCAGATCACCGTCGCGGGCGATGCCGGCGGTCAGCACGGCACGGACGCTCCCCTGCCGTGGCACCTTCGCCCCCGGCCGGCCCGCAATCTGGTAGCCCGATCCGATAGCGAGGCCCGCGCCGGAGCGGCCGATATAGGCCTCGATCGAGACCTGCTTCAGCCCCGGCGGGAACGGCAGGCCGATCTGGGCGGCATTGCTCGCGCGCAGGACCCCATCGGCGGCCGAACCCGTCACCAGGGCGCGTTTGCCCGGGGGCAGGGCGTCGGCCCCCGTGAGGCGCAGGGCTCCGATCAGAAGGGCGCCGTTTTCGCCCTGCCGGACCGGGCCGGCGACCCGGTCCGGTCCGGCCTCCCGCGGCTCGACGAGGCTCGCCACGATCACCCCGTCCGGCCGCCGCAGGCCGCTCACCGCGACGCGCGCGCCGGGCTTCCAGTCGCCCGTAAGGCCTGCGGTCGAGATCCGCTGCCCCAGCACGATCATCCGCCCCGGAGCGACCGCCTCGACAGGGCCCACCACCTCACTGCCTACATCGATGCGGCGCGTGGCGAGGCCGCCGCCCTCCGGCCGCGCCACTACGTGGACGACATGCCCGATCTTCAGGTCCGCTGCCTTCGCGGCCGCGCCGTCGATGCGCACCTCCACCTCCGGCGGGTAGGCGATGCGCAGGTCGTTGACGATGATCGACCCGAAGCGTCGGATCGTGCCGATCACCCCGGTTCCACCGATGCCGCGGTCACCCTCGCCCAGCGGGGTATCGCGCGGCTCGTCGGTCCGCATCATGCCGGTGCCGCCGATGCCCTGGTCGCGCGGGGCCTCCTGCGGCCGGACCGGGGCGGGCAGCAGCGTCGCGGCACCCGCGAGGAGGCGCAAGACGAACCGGCGGTTGGGCAGGTTTCGCACCGGCCGGATCCTCAGCGCTCGCCCGTGGGACGCGCGGGCGGCACGGCCTCCGCGTAGACGTAGAGACCGAAATTCCAGCGGTGATCGCCGCCCGGGTCGGTCTGGCAGGCGGCGTGCGCCTCGCGGTTCGCTTGCTGCAACGCCTCCATGGCGATCTCGCGGGCCCGCGCCTCGAGCTTGGCCGCAAGCTCCTTCGAGAGTCCGTCATAGTGGACGGCCCGCTCCAGGAAGCGCGGCTTGTCGCCGACGATGTTGGCCACGGCCGCCGCGATATGGTCGTGCAGGTTACGGCCGAAATAGTAGAGTTGCGGCCCCTCGGCGCCGTCTCCGCGGGGCACGTAGGCGGCCTCCGCCAGCACGATCCGGTCCTGCGGATCCGTGAAGGCGATGCCGCGGTCGAGCCACTCGTCCAGGATCGCCCGCGGGCGCAGATCGCGCGTCACCCCGGCGACCAGCGTCTCGAAGGAGGGTGCACTGTCCTCGGCCGTCCGCGGCAGCGGCAAGGGGTGCCCCTGCGGATCGGTAAAGATGGGGTCGGCGATCCAGCGGGCGATGATCCGGCTGGTGCGCGAGACCACGGCCGGCACCGCGCTCACGGGGGCGCCTGCCCCGCGCAGGCGTCGCACTTCCTTGCGATGGATCCCGGTGAGCAGTGAGACGCGGCTGTCGGTCTGCTCCTTTCCCGACAGGGCGAAGTCGTACTCGGCCACGTTCACGTAGAGCTCACGCAGAAGGTCCGTAAGGGCCGGGAAGGTAATGCCACGGGCGACCAGCAGGCGTACCAGCGGCCGCAGCAATCGGGCCAGCGGCGCGTGCAGGGCCGCGCCCTCTCGCGGTGTGTCGGCGGTATCGGACATGATGGCATCGTTACCGCAGTGTGCGTGGGAGACAATCCCACAACATGCGTGGTCGCACACGGATGGACCGTTTCCTCATTGACGTGGGATTTTTGCACACGTATCTACGCGGCGTGGTCAAATTTCCCACGGACGTTGCGGAGTTCCTGTCATGACGGCTGACGCGCGCATTCTCGTCGGGGACGCGCTGCCGCCCCTCAGGATAGAGGAAATCGCCAACGGACGGACCCGGAAGGGCCATCCCATGCCGCGGCTGGGTCGCATCGTCTGCGCCCTCGCTGCCCTCGCACTGCCCGCCTTCGGTATCGCTGTTGCGGATACGGTCCACCGCATCGGCGACACGAAGGCGTCGCAGGCCGCCGCTCCCGTCAACCCCTCAGACGGGGCGGCGGCACCCCGGCGGGCCGTCACGCCCGCCCGTGCCTATAAAACCGCCAGGGCGGCCATGCGCACGACCGAGCGCCGCGAGGTTGGGACGTGATCGCCCTCACCGAGGCAGGCCGCGGCGACGCGCGGCCTGGACCTACCTGCGGTGGAGCGCCCGTCCTCGATTTCGCGCTCTACCTGATCCTATCGGTGACGGTGATCGGTCTGCTCCTTCTGGCCCTCTAACCCTGCCTCTCCGGATCCTTGCTTGCGGCCCGCACTCCGGCGCCGATCCGGCGGTGACGCCTCAGCCGCCCCACACACGAGACCCATCATGACACTATCGTTTCGCGCCGTCCTTCTCGGCGCAGCGGCAGGCTGCATCGCACTCGGCGCACAAGCCGCCGATCTGCCCCGTCGCGCCCCGCCGCCGCCGCTCCCATTGCCGCCGGCCTTCACTTGGACGGGCTTCTATGCCGGCGTGAACGCCGGCTATGCCGTCCACACGGGCAATGGCGGCTTCACCGACCCGACCTACGGCACCGTGACCGGTGGCAACCGGTCCGGCGGCTTCGCCGGCGGCGGGCAGATCGGCTACAATTATCAGTTCACCCCAGGCTCCGGCTTCGTGCTCGGCGTCGAGACCGACATCCAGGGTACGGCCTTCGCCAAGGCGGACGCGGCCTATCTCGGGACGACGCCGTATTACAGCGTCCGGCCGAACCTCGATTATGTCGGAACGATCCGCGGCCGCCTCGGCTACGCCTTCGACCGCGTTCTGATCTACGGGACCGGCGGCTTCGCGTATGGCGGGGGCTCTCGCTCGTCCTCCACGGCCTCCTATCCCTACACGCTGCCCGGGACCGACCGGACCGGCTACGCCGCGGGTGGCGGCATCGAGTACGCCTTCACCGAGAAGCTGTCGGCCAAGGTGGAGGCGCTGTACCTCCATCTCGACCGCGGCTTCACCGGAACGACATACTACAGCGCCAGCGTTCCGGCGTATTACGGTGCCGGCAAACAGGATTCAGGGTTTGCCTTGGTCAGGGCGGGGGTAAACTACCGCTTCTAATCAGTACTGGGTTAAACGGATCTTGACGGGCCGGCCGGATTGAGCCGCTATGCATGGCGTTCGGCGTCGTGACGTCATGGTTCGGTCGTGCGTAACCACGGCTGGTCCGGCAGCGCCGGTGCCGAATGCCGCACGGGTGGCGCCGCGCGGTGTCGTGGGGCCTGTTCGTCAGGAACGTCCGTGAGAACTCTGCGCCTGTGCGTCGCCGCAACGACGCTTCTCGCCCTCTCCGGCTTCGGGGCATCGGCGCAGGAGGTCATCCCGCCCGGGCCGAGCGGGCGGGGCGCCGTCCTGATCTACGGCAATTTCTGCGGGCCGGGGAACCGCGGTCCCGGCTACGCGCCGATCGACGCGCTCGACCGCGCTTGCGCGCACCATGACGTCTGCTCGGCGGACCTGCTGTCGAGCACCCTGACGGCCTGCGCCTGCAACCGCCGTCTGGAACGGGAGGCGGGCGTGGTCGCCCGCGACCCGCGCGCATCGGGCCATACCCGCGAGACCGCGCGGTTCATTGCCGACTTCGCGGCGGCGCTGCCCTGCCAGTAAGGCGCGCCGCCAGCCCGGTCAGGCGGCGTCGGCCGGGTTGGCGGCCGCCTTGGGGCCGCCCTTCGCGACGCCCACCAGGGCCGGGCGCAGCACCCGGTCGCCGATGACGTAGCCCGATTGGACCACCTGCACGACCGTGCCGGCGGGCACCTCCGGGTTCGGCACCTCGAACATCGCCTGATGGCGGTTCGGATCGAATTTCTGGCCCTGCGGCTCGACGACCTTCACGCCGTGGCGCTCCAGGGTCTTCGCGAGGTCACGCTCGGTCAGTTCAATCCCGTCGATCAGGCCCTTCAGGGCGCCGTCGGCGCTGGCCTTTGCGTCGGCCGGCACGCTCTCGAGCGCCCGGCGGATGTTGTCGGCGACGTTGAGCACGTCGCGGGCGAAGTTCGTGACCGCGTAGGCGCGGGCGTCGGCGACCTCGCGCTCGGTGCGGCGACGCAAGTTCTCCATCTCGGCGAGCGTGCGCAGCGTCCGGTCCTTCAACTCGTCGCGCTCGGCGGTGAGCAGGGCCAGGGTCTCCGCAATGGGATCGACGGACGCTTCGGCGCCCACACCCGCGGAGCCGGGATTCTGGGCCGCACCGGCACCGGCCTCGACCGTGGTCTGGCGCTGGTCATCCTGGGGCATGTCGTTGCTCGTCATCGTGTTTCAGTCGTCCGGGAAGTGGGTTCGGGCACGCGGAACCGGCGCTGATATCTGGGCCGGAGCCGACGAAATCAACCCATCGCTCAGGCTTCGCGCGGCGGCGGCGCGGCCACCAACGCCTCCAGGCCCTCGGCCTTGAGGGCGGCGACGTCACCCGCGAACACATCCATCACGGCCCCGCGAATCGCGGCCTGTCGGTCGGGCTGCGTCACCCGCGTGCCGGTGAGGTCTGTGACGTAGAAGACGTCGACCGCCCGCTCGCCGAAGGTCGCCACGTGCGCCGATGTGATGTTGAGCGACAGCCGGCCCAAAGCGGTGGTCAATTCATAGAGGAGGCCCGGGCGGTCGAGGCCGGTGACCTCCACGACGGTCTCCCGGCTCGACAGGGCGTTGTCGATGATCACGTCCGGCGGCACCGGGAAGGTCTTGGCGCGCGTCGTCGTCGGCGGGTGCTTGTCGGCCACGAGGTCGGCGATGCGGATCTCGCCCTTGAGCGCCCGCTCGATCGCCGCCGTGATGCGCTTCGTCCGGCGCGTCTCGTCCTCGTCCCGCTCGAAGGCGCGCGAGATCACGATCGTGTCGAGGGCGAACCCGTCCGTCGTGGTGAAGATCTGGGCGTCGACGATGTTGCTGCCGGCCGCCGCGCAGGCGCCGGTGATAATCGCGAGCAGGCGCGGGTGGTCGGGCGAGTAGATCGTGATCTCGGTAACCCCCCGCACGGGGTCGAGGGCAACGTCGGTGGCGCTGGTGCGGCTGTCACCCAGCGCCTCGCGCAGGAACAGCGCGTTCTTGAGCTGGCGCGTGCCGTCGACCTTCAGCCAGTAGGCCTGACCGTGCCGGGCCGCGTAGGCATCGAATTCCTCCGAGGCCCAGCCCTGCAGCCGCTCGCGCAGCCCCATCTGGACGAGGCGCACCCGATCGGTGCGGGCGATCTCGGAATGCCCGCCCGAGAGGTAGACCTCGGTCTCGTCGTAGAGCGTGCGGATCAGGGTGCCCTTCCAGGCGGTCCAGACGCCGGGGCCCACCGCGGTGATGTCGGCCACCGTCAGGATGGTCAGGAGCTTCAGCCGCTCCAAGGTCTGCACGTTGGCGGCGAAGCGCTCGATCGTCTTGGGATCCGAGAGGTCGCGGCTCTGCGCGGTCATCGACATCAGCAGGTGCTGCTCGACGAGCCAGCAGACGGTCTCGGTCTCGGCCTGATTCAGGCCGAAGCGCGGGCAGAGTTTTTCCGCGATGGCGGCGCCCGCGATCGAGTGATCCTCCGGCCGGCCCTTGGCGATGTCGTGCAGCAGGATCGCCACGTAGAGCGCCGTGCGGTTGTGGATCGTGTGAACGAGGCGCGAGACCAGCGGGTAGGTCTCCTGCGAGCGGCCCGATTCGACGTCCGCCAGCACGCCGACCGTGCGCAGCAGATGCTCGTCCACCGTGAAGTGGTGGTACATGTTGAACTGCATCATCGCGACGATGCGGCCGAAATCCGGGATGAACCGGCCGAGCACCCCCGCCTCGTTCATCTCGCGCAGGGCCTCCTCGGGGGCGTTGTGCGAGGTGAGGATCTCGAGGAACAGGCGGTTGGCCTCGGTGTCGCTGCGCAGCGACGGGTTGATCAGGCGCAGCGAGCGGCTGGCCAGCCGCTTGGCGTCCGGATGGATCGCGAGGTTGTGCCGGTCCGCCAGCCAGAACAGGCGGATCAGGTTGACGGGGTCGCGCTCGAAGGCGTCCTCGGCGCGCAGGTTGACCCGGCCGTGGTCGATCCAGAAATCCTCCGCCTCCATGGCGGTGGCGCGGAACCGGTCGCGGAACCGGCCGATCCAGCGGTCGAGCACCGGTGTCCGCTTGGCGTGACGCGCCTCCAATTCCGCGCACACGATGGCGGTGAGGTCGCCGACATCCTTGGCGAAGCGGAAATACGCCTTCATGAACCGCTCGACGCCCGAGAGGCCGCCCCGGGCCTCGTAGCCGAAGCGCTCGGCGATCCGCGGCTGCAGGCCGAAGGACAGGCGCTCCTCCGCCCGCTTCGTCACGAAGTGCATGTGGCAGCGCACCCGCCACAGGAACTCCTCGCAGCGCTCGAACAGCGCGTATTCCTCCGGGGTGAACAGGCCGGCGCTGACGAGTTCGGCCTGATCGCGCACCCGGTAGGTGTATTTGGCGATCCAGAACAGCGTGTTGAGGTCGCGCAGGCCCCCCTTGCCGTCCTTGACGTTGGGCTCGACGAGGTAGCGCGACGAGCCGGCCTTCGAGACGCGCAGATCGCGCTCGCGCAGCTTCGCGTCCACGAACTCGGCGGCCGAGCCGACCACGAGTTCCATGTCGAAGCGCGTCACCAGCTCCTCGAACAGGGTCCGCGAGCCGAACAGGTAGCGGGCCTCCAGCAGCGAGGTGCGGATCGTCATGTCGGCCCGCGCCTCGCGCAGGCATTCCTCCACCGACCGGGTGGCGTGGCCGACCTTCAGCTTCAGGTCCCACAGGACGTAGAGCATCGCCTCGACGACGCTCTCGGACCACGCGGTCTGCTTGTAGGGCAGCAGGAACAGCAGATCGATGTCCGAGCCCGGCGCCATCGTGCCCCGGCCGTAGCCGCCGGTGGCGACCACCGCCAGTTGCTCGCCGGTCGAGGGGTTGTCGTTGGGGTAGAGCCGCCAGACCACGGCGTCGTGGATCGCCCGGACCACCGCGTCGGTGAGCTTGGACAGCGTTTGCGCGCAGCGCAGGCCGTTGCGGTCCTTGAGAAGCTGAACTTCGGCGGCGCGGTGGCCTTCCTCGATCACCCGCCGCAGATGCGGGACGAGCGCGGCCCGGAGCTTGGTGGGCTCGCGAGCCTCGCGGTCGAGATTCTCCAGGACCGTGGCGAGGGCGGCGACGGGATCGAACATGGCTCCCGTTAGCATGATATGCCTACGCCGCCAGCCAGGCGGCGACGCGTGTCCGATCCCGAATTGTCACGGTTCATCACGCCACGCCACGGTCCCCTATTCCGCCGCTGGCAAGTCGAGGGCCAACAGCCGCGCCGTCCGATTGCGGGTCGAGGGCCGGGCCTCGGTGGCGGCGGTCTGCCGCCGCGCATCGGCGATGGCCGCGTGGACCCCGTCAACCGCCAGAATAAGGGCGCTCACCGTGCGGGCGTCGATGCTGCGCTCTCGGGCGTAGCAAACCACGTCAGAGACGAGCCCGTCGGTCTCGATCGCCAGAGCGTCCAGCGCAGCGCTGTTCGTCGCGACCCGGACCTCGCGCATGATGGCGAGCAGGCGGTCGAGGACGAAGTCGACCCGCTCCCGGCGCTTGCGGGCCAACCGCTGCCCGATCCACGCGAAGCCGGAGCCGATCGTGCCGCCGAAGAAGGCGAACAGGTAGATGTAATCCTCGTAGCGATCGAGGAAGGTCTGCTGCTCGCGTTCGAAATAATCGACCGCACCCGGGTGGTTCGGCAGCCGTGCCGACGTCGCCGCGACCGTGGTATCGAAGTCGGGCGCCTTCATCAGCTTGGCGGCTGGGGCCGCGGAGGCGAGGCGCGAGCGCCACTCGAACAGGTGTTGTGTGGCCGAGGCCACCGCGACGCGGCTCACCGTGCCCCGCGCCATCAAGCGGTAGGAGGCGCCGACGGTCTTGATTTCCTCGTCGGGACGCTTCGGACGGCCGCCGAAGGTCCCGGCCGGGATGCTCACCGCTTGCAATTCGGGGAAGCGCTGCAGGATCGCGTCGCCATCGGGAATCGAGACGAAGCCGATCTTGCGCTCCGGCGAGCCCAGTTCGACGGCGCGCACCACGGCTCCTGCGGTCTTGGAGGCCGGGCTGGCGATCACCGCCACGGCATCGACCCGCTTGTCGGCGAGCGCGGCCGTGACCTCGCCGATCTTCAGGGGCACGACCACGACATGGCCTACTTCGGCCTCGTCGGCCGGATGGGCACTCTCGGATGTCTCCTCGGCCCGGTTCTCCGGCAGGAGGTCGTAGAAGGACAGCAGGTTCGTGAGGAACGGCAGGTCGGCACTGTGACGCACAACGATGCCGAGGCGCTTGCGCGCCAGCGCCGGGATGTCGTCCAGATCGGCCGCCTCGGGAGCCGCGATGACCAGGGCCTCGTCATGCAGGATCGCCAGCGTCAGGCCGTTCTCGGGCAGCAACACGTCTGGCCGGACCACGGCGAGATCGGCCTTGTTGCGCTGGAGAGCCAGCGCGCTGTCGCGGACGTCGGCGTAGCGGACGACCTTGAGGCGCACATCCTCGCGGCCCCGGTCGAGGGCGCTGGCATAGGCTTCGATCAGGGCGGCCTCGGGCCCGTCCTGGGGGCCGACCGCTACCGTGAGGGTGTTCGGGCGCGATAGATAGACGATCGCGGCGGCGACCGCGGCCAAGCCCAGGGCCACCAGGACCAAGAGCCATTCGCGGCGCATCAAAGACATCGCCGCAGCACGGAGCCGGCTCCGCCACGGTTTGCGGATGCGGTCGGGCGAAGGACGGTGGTTCGGTCCATGTCCGAGCCTGTCGCGTTGCGCGCGTTCCATACCCGAGTCATGGAACGCAAACCTGTCAAGAACGTGAAGAACCGGTGAAACCCCCATTCGTTGCAGGATCTGCGCCGGGACACCGCAAGGCCGACGCGGCCCCGCCGAAACCGATCAGCGCGCCGTGGCTCGAACGGGCGGCGCTCCACTATTTGGAACGCTACAGCGCCTCGACCGAGATGCTGCGCCGGACCTTGGCGCGGCGGGTGGAGAAGCGGGCGCGGCTGCGGGGCGAGGACCCCGCCGGCTTCGCCGAGATGATCGCCGCCACGGTGGCGCGGGCGGTCTCGGCCGGCCTCGTGGACGACGCGCGCTTCGCCGACATGCGCCTTGCCACGCTACGCCGCCGGGGTACGTCGAGCCGCGGCGTCTCGGCGAAGCTCGCCGCCAAGGGCGTGCCTCGCGATGTGGTCGAGGCCGCCATGCAGGCCGAGCGCGAGGCGGTGCCGGAGGAGGACGCGGCCGCGATCGAGGATCAGGCCGCTCAGGCCTACGCCAAGCGGCGGCGCCTCGGGCCGTATCGCCGGCCGGACCAGCGGGCCGCCTATCGCGACCGCGATCTCGCCGCGCTGGCGCGAGCCGGATTTTCGTACGGCCTCGCCCGCCGGGTGGTCGATGCGGATTTGGACGAGCCGGCGTGATGGATCGAGGCCCGGTTCGCGAAAGCGATCAGGCCCGTCGCTTGTCTCCGGCCGCTGGCGCGGGTTTGGATTGCCCGATCCCTTCGGCTAACGCCTCGTGCATCCGCACCTGCCAGCCATCGCCGGTCGCGCGATAGGCGTCGAGCAGGGCCGGGTCGATCCGTAGGGTGAGGTTGACCTTCGCGTCGACGCGCCTTGGCCGCCCGCGCTGCCGCTTCGGCAGAAGCCGCGATACCTCCGGTACGGTGCTCACCGGTTGAATGTTGCCAGCTCGGCATCGCTCAGTTCGGGGTTGTTGGAAACGGTGTCCCAATCGGCCTGCGTATAACCGGGGTCGGGAGGCTCAGGTTTCTGCGATGTGTCGGGCATCGGCGGCTGCCTCCTTCGGGCTGGCTGCGCCCAAGCTGACCAGTGACAAAGCCTCGCTGCCGAGCGGTGAAACGACCTCGGCGCCGACGCGGGTTCCGTTCCAGTCTCCGATCAGCAGATAGCGGGCTCTGTCGGTTCGGCCCACATAGGCCGGGCGAATCAATGCCGTCTCGCAATCGAAGCGGGTTTCGAAATCGGCGAAATCGAACCCGTGCTTGGCCAAGTTAGCCAAGCGTTTCGGTTCGACCCACGTCGTCGGCATCGAATTATCGGAGGGGCGGAAATTCGGCAGCGCAGGACGCTTGTGCCGGCAGCCGACCTCGAATTTTTGTCCTCTCGGACGGCCTCGTCACAGGCGGGTGAGACCGGTCCCGGCCGGGTGCGGCAATGCGGCCCGGGGAAGGCCGCCGCCCGGCCTTGCACCTTCGGGCGCCTCGTTCATTGTCTGTTCGATGGACGAAACCCTCGCTAAGAAATTGCGCATCCTGGCCGATGCCGCGAAGTACGATGCGTCCTGCGCGTCCTCGGCGGCGCCCAAGCGCGCGGCCGGCAAGGATGGGCTCGGCTCCACCACCGGGGCCGGCATCTGCCACGCCTATACGCCGGATGGACGCTGCGTTTCGCTGCTTAAGATCCTATTGACCAACTGGTGCTTGTTCGATTGCGCCTATTGCATCAACCGGCGCTCCTCGAACGTGCGGCGGGCGAAGTTCACCGTCGAAGAGGTCGTGAACCTCACCCTGAACTTCTACCGGCGCAACTACATCGAGGGCTTGTTCTTGTCTTCGGGCATCATCAAGTCGCCCGACCACACGATGGAATTGCTGACCCGGGTGGCGAAATCGCTCCGGCGCGACCACGGTTTTGCTGGCTACATCCATCTCAAGTCGATCCCCGAGGCGAGCCCCTGGCTGATCGAGGAGGCCGGCCTCTATGCCGACCGGCTGTCGATCAACGTCGAATTGCCCACCGAGGCGAGTCTGGAGCGACTGGCGCCCGAGAAAGACGGCGCCACCATCCAGAAGGCGATGACGCAGATCGGCGAGCGAATCGTCGAGGCCAAGGCCGAAAAACGACGGTTCTCGCCGGCCGGCCATTCGACTCAGGTGATCGTCGGGGCGGACGCCACCACCGACGAGGCGCTGATCCGCAAGAGCGCGCTGCTCTACGGCAGCGTTGGCTTGAAGCGCGTCTATTACTCGGCTTTCAGCCCGATTCCGGATGGGTCAGCGATCCTCCCGCCGAAGCCGCCGCCGTTGCAGCGGGAGCACCGGCTATATCAGGCCGATTGGCTGCTCCGCTATTATCACTTCACCCCCGACGAGGTCGCTGATGCCTCGGAGGGTGGCATGCTCGCACTCGATATCGATCCGAAACTCGCCTGGGCGCTTAAGCACCGCGAGAAATTCCCGGTGGACGTGAACAAAGCGGACCGGGAATGGCTCCTGCGGGTGCCGGGGCTCGGCGCGCGTGCGGTCGACAAGATCATCACGGCCCGCCGCCACGCGACCCTGCGGCTGGATGACGTTGCGCGGCTGACCTCGGGACTGAAGCGGGCGCGGCCGTTCCTCATCGCCGCCGATCATCGGCCGGTGGGACTGACCGACCGGCTTGACCTGCGCAAGCGGCTGGTGGAGCCGGCGACGCAGTTGAGTTTGTTTTGATGGGGGCGGGAAACGCGACTCTCCCTCGCCCCGCAGAGGGGGGAGGGGATCCACGTCAGCCGCGTGCCGTCTCCTTGCGCCCCGGCGCCGACCTCGACGGTTTTCGCATCGCCGTCCGCAGCCTCGTCGCACAGGTCGTCCCGCCCGAGGCGGTGTCGTGGTCGGTGATGGATTCGCCTGGTCTCTTCGGCGCGGATACGGAACAGGGCTCCACCGCACCCCTGGCTCTACCCAAACCCGTTGCCGGCCTGATCCCGCAGGTGATCCCCCACCGCGATCCCGAGCGCTACGGCCTGCTCTACGCGCTGATCTGGCGGGTCTGCCACGGCGAGCGGCATCTGATGGAGGTCGGCAGCGATCCGCTGGTCTATCGCCTGCACCGGATGGCGAAGGCGATCGGGCGTGACCTGCACAAGATGCACGCCTTTCTGCGCTTCCGCCGCACCGAGGACGCGGCGGGTGAGCGTTTCGTGGCGTGGTTCGAGCCCGATCACCACATCTTGGAAGCGGCCGCGCCGTTTTTCGTGGCGCGGTTCCACGGCATGCGCTGGTCGATCCTGACGCCCGAAGGGTCGGCGCATTGGGACACCGACACGCTGACCTACGGCCCGCCCGGCGACCGAGCCACGCTCCCCGAGGGCGACGGGTTCGAGGCCGGCTGGCAAACCTATTACGAGAGCACCTTCAACCCGGCCCGGACCAACCTGAAGGCGATGCGGGCCGAGATGCCAAAGAAGTACTGGCACAACATGCCGGAGACCGCCGCGATCCCCGCCCTGGTCCGGGCGGCGGCCGGGCGCACCGAGGCCATGATCGAGAGGGAGCCGACCTTGCCCACCCGCCGCGAACCCGCCCGCGCCGTCGCCGCCATGGCCGATCAGGATCCCAAGACCCTGGACGAGCTCAACGCCATCATCCGGCGGACCGAGCCCCTGGTGCCCGGCGCCACCCAGGCCGTGCTCGGCGAGGGCGCGGTCGGCGCGACGATCGCCTTCGTGGGCGAGCAGCCCGGCGACCAGGAGGATCGGCAGGGCCGGCCCTTCGTCGGGCCGGCGGGGCAGTTGCTGTCCCGCGCCATGGCGGAGGCCGGGATCGACCGCGGGGCGAGCTATCTCACCAATGCGGTCAAGCACTTCAAGTTCGAGGAACGCGGCAAGCGCCGCATCCACCAGAAGCCGACGGCCGGCGAGGTCAGTCACTATCGCTGGTGGCTCGACCGGGAACTGGATTTCGTCGGCCCGAAGCTTGTCGTGGCGCTCGGCGCCACGGCGGTGCTGGCACTGACCGGCAAGGCCGTGCCGATCACCCGGGCGCGCGGTCCGTTCCGGTTCGAGCGGTTCGACAACCGCTTCCAGGGCTTCATCACGGTCCATCCGTCCTATCTGCTGCGCCTGCCCGACGAGGCGAAGGAGGAGGCCTACGCGGCCTTCGTGGACGACCTGCGCCGGGTCGAGGCGCTGGGGCGCGAACTGGCCGCCTGATCGCCCGCGCTTCTGGTATGCTGGCCGATACCGATTCCCGCCGGTCCCGCCGCCATGGACAAGCACGCCGCCCTCGACATCCTGCGCACCAACGAGGCGGAGCTGCGCCGCCGCGGCGTGCTGCATGCGGCGCTGTTTGGTTCTGTCGCCCGGGGCGAGGCGCGGGCCGATAGCGATCTCGACGTGATGATCGAGATCGACCGGGAACGCGTGCGCGACCTCTTCACCTATGCCGGCCTGTGCCGCTTCATCGACGATCTGTTCCCGGTGCCGGTCGACGTGGCTGATCGGGAAGGCCTGAAGCCGCGCGTCCGTCAGAGGGCCGAGCACGATGCCGTTTCCGCCTTCTAACGGGCGCTGGCCGCCTGCGAAGACATCATCGACAACGCCGATGCTGCGCAACGCTTCGTCGCCGGTATGACGTTCGAGGCCTTCGTGGCGGACCTACGGACCAACTATGCGGTGGTCCGCTGTCTGGAGATCGTCTCGGAGGCGAGCCGGCGCTTGACCGACGCGATGCGCGACCGCCATCCGGACGTGCCCTGGCGCGACATCGCCGCCATCGGGAATGTCTTTCGTCACGGCTATCATGGGGTCAAGCTGGACATCGTCTGGCGGACCGTCCACGAGCGTTTGCCCGTCCTCGTCGCGGCCTGCCGCGCCGAGCTGGACCGCGCGTCCGACCCCTGATTGCCCCGAGCCGCCCGAGCCCATGACCGACGCGAAGCCCGACGCGAGCCCCGAGACCAAACCCGTCGGACCCGGCGATCAGGTGATCCTGGTCGATGGCTCGTCGTTCATTTTCCGTGCCTATTTCCAGTCGATCAATCAGGATCAGAAGTACAATTCCCGCCCCTCAGACGGGATGCCCACCGGTGCCGTGCGGCTGTTCTGCACCAAGATCGCGCAGTTCCTCCAAGAAGGCGCGGCCGGCACGATGCCGACCCATCTGGGTATAGTGTTCGACAAATCCGAGGGGTCGTTCCGCAAGGAGATGTTCCCGGACTACAAGGGCCATCGTCCCGATGCGCCGGACGACCTCAAGCGCCAGATGCCGCTGATGCGCGATGCCGTGCGCGCCTTCGGCCTGCACGCGGTGGAGCTGGAGCGCTACGAGGCCGACGATCTCATCGCCACCTACACCCGGCAGGCCGAGGCGCGGGGGGCGGGCGTCATCATCGTCTCCTCCGACAAGGACCTGATGCAGCTCGTCGGGCCGCAGGTGCGGTTCTACGATTTCGAATCGGGTGCCAAGGGCAAGGCCGGCTACCGGCCCGAGCGCAACCTCGATGTCGAGGCGATCATCGCCAAGTGGGAGGGCCTGCAGCCGAGCCAGATCGGCGACGCCCTGGCGCTGATCGGCGACACCTCCGACAACGTGCCGGGCGTCCCCGGCATCGGCCTGAAGACCGCCGCGGCGCTGATTAAGGAATTCGGCAGCCTCGACGCGCTGCTGGAGCGGGCCGGCGAGATCAAGCAGCCCAAGCGCCGCGAGACCCTGCTGGCCAGCATCGATCAGGCGCGGCTGTCGCGAAAACTCGTGGCGCTGATGGAGGATGTGCCGGTCCCGGTCGCGCTGGACGAGCTCGGCGTGCCCAAGCCCGATCCCGAAAAGCTCGTCGGTTTCCTCAAGGCGATGGAGTTCAACACGCTGACCCGGCGCATCGCCCAGATGCTGCATGTCGACCCGGAAGCCGTGAAGCCCGATCCGCGGCTCCTGCCCGGCGCCCGGCAGAACGGCGGGGCGGGCGGCGACGCGGTGCCGTTCTTCGGCGATTCCGTGCCGCCGGATCCCGAGACC
Organism: Methylobacterium sp. GC_Met_2; assembly: GCF_026540795.1. Classification (NCBI taxonomy): domain Bacteria; kingdom Pseudomonadati; phylum Pseudomonadota; class Alphaproteobacteria; order Hyphomicrobiales; family Methylobacteriaceae; genus Methylobacterium; species Methylobacterium sp. GC_Met_2. The sequence continues at coordinate 4,600 of NZ_JALNUM010000109.1, read as the reverse complement.
GCGGCGGCCGGGGCCGAGCGCGCGCCGGGCGCCGCGCCACCCGAGCGCGCCGAGATCGATCCGTTCGCTGATCTCGACTTACCTGACGCACCCGCCAAGCCCCGGGCCCCCGTCGAGGCGACGCCCGGCAACGTGGTGGCGGCCCGCGCCGCGGAAGCCGTGGCGCCGTTCGACACCGCCGCCTACGAGACAATCGCCTCCCTGGAGCAGCTCGACGCCTGGATCGCGGAGGCCCGGGAGGCCGGGGTGATCGCGGTCGACACCGAGACCGATGCGCTCGATGCCCACAAAGCTGGGCTGGTCGGCGTGTCGCTGGCGGTGGCCAACGGCCGGGCCTGCTACATCCCCCTGGCCCACATCCAGGCCGCCAAGGTCCAGGCCGACGCCACCGACCTGTTCGGCGAGGGCGCCGCGGCCTCCGACGTGGCCGAGCCGGTGCCCGGCCAGATCCCCCTGAAGGAGGCGCTCGGTCGGCTGAAGCCGCTCCTGGAGGATCCGGGCGTCCTGAAGGTCGGCCAGAACCTCAAATACGATTGGGTCGTGCTCGCCCGCTACGGCATCGAGATCGCGCCCTTCGACGACACGATGCTGATCTCCTACGTGCTCGATGCCGGCAAGGGCGGGCACGGCATGGACGAACTGGCCCGCCGCCACCTCGGCCACCAGCCGATCACGTTCTCCGATGTCGCCGGCACCGGTCGCAACAAGGTGAGTTTCGACCGGGTCGCGATCGACAAGGCCACCGCCTACGCGGCCGAGGACGCGGACGTGACCCTGCGCCTGTGGCGGATGATGAAGCCGCGCCTCGTGGCCGAGCATCGGGTGACGGTCTACGAGACCCTGGAGCGGCCGCTGCTGCCGGTGATCGCCCGGATGGAGCAGCGCGGCATCCGGGTCGACCGCGAGATGCTGAGCCGGCTCTCGGGCGATTTCTCGCAGATCCTCGTGCGGCTGGAGGAGGAGATTCAGGAGGATGCCGGCGAAAAGTTCTCGGTCGGCTCCCCGAAGCAGATCGGCGACATTCTGTTCGGCAAGATGGGCCTGCCGGGGGCGAAGAAGACACCCTCCGGACAGTGGGCGACGCCGGCCACGCTGCTGGAGGAGCTGGCCCAGGCGGGCCATGACCTCCCGAAGAAAATCCTGGAGTGGCGTCAGCTCGCGAAGCTGAAATCCACCTACACGGATTCGCTCCAGACGCATGCCGACCGTGAGACCGCGCGGGTCCACACCTCGTTCTCGCTGGCCGCCACCACGACCGGGCGGCTGTCCTCCTCCGAGCCGAACCTCCAAAACATCCCGATCCGCACCGAGGAGGGCCGGCGCATCCGCCGGGCCTTCGTGGCGGCGCCGGGCAACAAGCTGATCTCAGCGGATTACTCGCAGATCGAGTTGCGGCTGCTCGCCCATATGGCCGACATCCCAGAGTTGCGAAAAGCGTTCGAAGACGGGATCGACATCCACGCGGCCACGGCCTCGGCGATGTTCGGCGTTCCGCTCACGGAGATGACGCCGGATCTCCGGCGCCGGGCCAAGACGATCAATTTCGGCATCATCTACGGCATCTCGGCCTTCGGGCTGGCCGACCGGCTCGGGATCGGGCGCGAGGAGGCTTCGGCCTTCATCAAGCAGTATTTCGAGCAGTTCCCGGGGATCCGCGACTACATCGACACCACCAAGCGGAGCTGCCGGGACAAGGGCTACGTCACCACCCTGTTCGGCCGGGTCTGCCACTATCCGCAGATCCGCTCCAACAACCCGTCCGAGCGCGCCAGCGTCGAGCGGCAGGCGATCAACGCGCCGATCCAGGGCTCGGCCGCCGACATCATCCGCCGGGCCATGACCCGGATGGAGGGGGCGCTGGCGGCCAAGCGGCTCAAGGCGCAGATGCTGCTGCAGGTGCACGACGAACTGGTGTTCGAGGTGTCCGAGGATGAGGTGGAGGCGGCGATCCCGGTGATCGCCTCGGTGATGGAGGAGGCGCCGGCGCCGGCGCTGACGCTACGGGTGCCGCTGGTGGTGGAGGCCAAGGCGGCGGGGAACTGGCAGGAGGCGCATTAGGGCGGGAGCTTCATCGGCTTGGAAAATGTAATGTCTGATAAGGGTGGATTCCCGCCGGTCGGCTTTCGGGTGGCCATGCGATGAAGCAGACGTCGTCTCGGCTCGGCTTTATAGAAGGCAACCACGCCACTCAACGCACTCAGGCCGTTACACTTGTCCGATTATTTACCAGAGAACGTGCCTCTCCTCCGGATGATCCATTCAACCAATTCCGTCGCAAAGGCTTAAGGACGAAATAGGCAAGTATAGCTGTGAACAGATCGAGGCAAACCGCAATCGAGAAGACCGGTACCCAGCTTCCTGCAGCGTCATGGATCAGTGCAGCAACGGGTCCACCCAGAAGTGAGCCCACACCCTGTGCCATATATAGAAATCCATAGTTGGTTGTGGCGTGTTTGGTCCCAAAAGTATCGGTGAGGATCGAAGGAAACAGCGAGAAAATCTCGCCCCAGGCGAAGAATACAACCCCTGACAGCAGCGCGAATGCATAAGGGCTCTGCCGATTATAGAGCAGAAGGCAGATCGCAGCCGCTTCGCCTGCGAACGCGATCGACATGGTGTTCTCGCGCCCGATACGATCAGAAATCCACCCAAAGAACGGCCGGGTCAAACCGTTGGTAATGCGGTCGAAGGTCAACGCGAAGGGCAGCGCCGCCAAGCCAAAAACGAGAGCGTCGGCGACACCGAACGCGCGGGCGAAATTCGCGAAATTGGCCACGACCATGAGGCCGCCGGTTGCCATCATCGTCATCATGGCAAACATCAGCCAGAACAACGGCGTGCGCAGCATCTCCTTCGGGCCTGTGTCCGAGGCAGCGCTCGCGGTTGCAATCAGATCGACGGCAGGCACGTCGCCGGGCTCCGGTGCCCGCAGACCGAGGGAAGCCAGAACACCGAGGCCGCCCAAGATGCAGCCGAAAACGAGGAGCGTATGACGGAAATCGGTCGCCGCGATCATATCTGTAATGGGGAACGCCGTAATCATCGCTCCCATGCCATAGCCGGCCGCAACAACGCCCGCCGCGAAGCCGCGGCGATCCGGGAACCAGCGCACCATCAGGCCGATGATACCGACATACACGATGCCGGTCCCGAGCCCGCACAACAGGCCGTAGGTCGCATAGAGTCCAATATGGCCGTCAGCATAGGATGCCGCGACCCAGCCGATCCCGCTTAGACCGGTACCGATCGCAATCATTAACTTGGCGCTGAAGCGGTCAATCAACCAACCCTGCACAGGCGAAAAGAATGTTTGCAGGACGATGATGAGTGTAAAAGTGACTTGGATCGCGGCGAGCGAGGCACCTGTGCTCGCCTGGAAAGGTTTCACGAAGAGTGTCCAGACGTACTGTGGGCTTGAAATCGTCATCATGACGATCAGCCCGAGCGCAAGTTGCAACCAGCGGCGCCGATCAAGCTTGTCCATTACACACTCCGTCGAGTGGAACGGGCCTGCGATTATCGTGCCAAGCGCATGAACTTCTATTTATGCGGCTTTCCGTACCCGGTTTTCGCTCAGCTGGAGGACGAGGGGGCGTTACCGGCACGGAGGTGCCCTGGCGAGAAACGTGACGTTTCCGCAAATAGGCAGAAGGCCGAGACCATATTGCTACCCTCATTCGACCTTGCTGGGCGGCCCACGAATGGCGGCTTTCGGGAAATATCGATGACGGTCTGCGCGACTGATCTGGTTCGCAAGCCGAATGGCGGCTAAGGGTGAATTTCGGAATGGCAGCAAACGGGAATGAATCTAAAACGACTGCCTGACCAATCTCTATTCGAGCACTTCAAGTAGTTCCGTTCGCCCTAGTTCTGTCAGGCGATAGCATACTAATCCCCGTGGGAGCATCAGCGGGATAGTTCCGTCCGTCAACCATCCCACTTTCGTCAATTCACCCCAAAGAAGATCGTTTGCAGAGCCCCGGCTAGTCATCAGGTTTGCGTCGGCAGTACGACATCCATGATATAGCACAGACAGATCACCGGCGGTTAATCCATACCGCGATTGATCTCCAGGCTTCGTTCGCTCTTGAATTTGATAGCGCGCCACTGACCATGCAGCTTGCATGAATGCTCTTGCCAAGTCGGCCGCCCGTTCAAGCTCAGCGTTGATGTAGTCCGTTCGATCAAGCGGAAGAATTCGTGGTGGGCTTAAAAATTTGTGGCGAGTGCGATCTTGCACAATTGAAATTTTTGCCGGACCGGAATGCAGAATTGCGACACATTGATTACTAGCTAAAATGATTGCAGATTTAGAACTATATCCATCAATCGAGAACCGCACCTCACGCATGCCCTCTGCGATCCTGACATGGATCGTTCTGCCAGCGCGGATATACGCTACTGAGGACCCGTCAACCTCGACAGCGTACCGTCGAAGAAGGTCGCGCCGAGCTACCGCACGTTTCACAATCAGGTCTGCCATTGAGCGTGTGTAGCCAAGCAGATGCTGATGTATCCTTAGCGTAAGCAACAAAGCGCCTCAGCCGATTTCCCATGCGTCCGCTTTCGGGTTCTGTGTGAACCAACTGCCATGGCGAGG
>NZ_JALNUM010000108.1:0-19977 GCF_026540795.1 Methylobacterium sp. GC_Met_2 | reverse complement strand
CGCCATCTTCGGCCTTGAGGCTGCTGCAGAACTCGCCGTGGCCCTGCGCGTGCCGTTCGAGGCTCGCGGCATGCAGGACGGTACGCTGTGACCACCACCACCGCCCGCGGACCCACGGCCGCCGAGATCCTGGCCCTGCTTGCCAGCATCGAGCGGCACGGGCCGACCGCGCCGGCAGCCATGGCCTTCCGGTCCGCCCTGCGCCGCAAGGGCATCGAGGCGGACCATGCCGGCGGCCTGCGGGCCCTGGACGATCTGATGGATGCGGTTGCCGTCGCTGGTCCGACCCGTGCCGATGCCCGCTTGGCGATCCTGCGCGCGGCATGGGGTGAGCTGTTACCTGGCCCGGGCGGGAGGGCGCAGTCGTGAAACCTCATAGCAAGTGCTATCTATCGTCCTCCTGTTTTCGTCCTGTTGTTTACAGGGCCTTCCAGACCGGACCTTGAGCTATGCCGAGCGAGGACACCCACTTCGAGCCCGGTCAGTCCGGCAACCCGGCTGGTCGCCCCCGCGGCTCGCGCAACCGTTCTACGCTGGCCCTGGAGGCGATCTTCGAGGGCGAGGCCGAAGCCCTGTCCCGCCGTGCGATCGAGATGGCGCTGGAGGGTGACGGCCCGGCGATGAAGCTGTGCCTCGACCGCCTGCTGTCGCCGCGCCGGGATCGCTCCATCACGTTCGACCTGACGGTGATCGAGACGGCAGCCGACTTGCCCCGCGCGACCGCTGCGCTCCTGCAGGCCGTGTCCTCGGGCGAGATCACACCGTCCGAGGCCGCCGACATCGGCAAGGCGGTATCGGCCCACATCGACGCCATCACCGCGGCGGACCTGAGCCGTCGCCTCGCCGACATTGAGGACGCCCGGCGATGAGGTTGAAGGAAATCGAGACCCGCGTCCTGAAGCTGGAGCGCGATCCTTCGCACACCCGGCTCGGGCGCATGTCGCAGGAGGAGATCGACGGCGAGATCATCCGTCTGCTCAACAAGCTGGTTGAAGGCTTCCCGACCTACGATGCCATGATCGCGGAGGTGGCGGCCACGCCGGAGCCGGACATGCCTGATTGTGCCCGGCAGATGCGGTGGTTCATCTACGACTATCTACCCCGCCGGCAGCAGGGCCTGGTATGAACCGCTCCGCGCTCGCCCGTCTCCCCGACGCCGACCTCAACAGACAGATCGTTGCGAGCCTGCGCGAGGCCGCGTCTGAATGGCCATCCGTCGGCGCGATGGTCATGGCCTTGTCGGAGTCGCGCTCACCACATGACCGGATGCTGGCTGCTCAGATCGAGGCGTTCCTGACAGGGTGGCAGGTGCAGCAGCGGCAGAAGGCGGCGCAGTAGCAGCCCCATCGGCCGCATGTTCCCGATTAAAAATAATCGGGCGGGCCTACAAGAACCCGCTCCCGCTGTGCGCCTTGAAGGCACTCGCCCCCTGGTTGCTCAGCACTCGCCGCCAAGACGGCTTCACGACAAGACGGTACATAGCGCTCGTCGCTCCGGCTCAGACGCCGAACGGCACAGGGCCGAACCACGTCATCACGGGATCCGGCCCCACTTTTCAGCTATGCAGCCAGAACGTCTTGTATATTCAGGACGGCCGAAACTTGAAGCGGCTCTCCCGGTATGAGCTGCAGCCTCAGAAGATTCGATGACTATTCAACGGCTCAATTCATAGTCGATGTATGTTGCAATGGCTTTCCAGCCGCAATCTGGTGCAGCATCGCCTCGTGCCGAACCATTTCTTCACCGACTAGGAGGGCAGCATCATATTCCCCGTTTTGCATATGAAAATGCATTTCTGCAATATATCTGCCAAATGTCTTAGTCACACTCATCAGCTGGTTCGCTAATACTATAAAATGAGTTTCATGAGTTAGAAAGTGATTATCATCTCGCATCCGGCGGGCCATAATGCAGATGCACTTGCAGCATGTGTCGGCAGCGGGCTCATCAACGAGAGCTGCATAGCATTCTATAACTAGGTCTTGGCCAACTTTTTCGTCGTCCATAATTACTGGCCTGACTAATGACTTGTGAAAAGGCCTAATGCGACTTGGTTAATGCTTTGCAAATAAAAAACGGCCGGAGTATCCCCCGGCCGATCAGTTCGCTAGCTTGCTACGGATTACCGGAGGAGCTGCAGGACACCCTGCTGAGCTGTGTTCGCCAGAGATAGGGCGGAGATGCCCAGAGACTGGCGGGTCGACAGCGCCTGCGAATTCGCAGCAGCCTCGTTCATGTCGGCGTTCACTAGGTTCGACGAGCCGGTATCCAAGATGTTGATTAGATTGTTGCTGAAGCTCTGACGGTTCTGCACCACCGAAAGGTTCGAACCGAGCGTCGAGGCATCGGTGCGCAGCTGGCTGGAAGCATTCGTCAAGCTGTTCAGGGTCGTGTTGATATCAGCGTTGAGCAAGAAGTTGCCCTGACCAAGCCCACCAGCAAGTGAGCCGGCCTGGATGGCACTCAACTTGAGACCAGCCGAAGTCTCATCGGTCGCGCTGACCGTTAGGTTAGAGTTTCCCTTCGGATTGAAGTTAATCGTCAGGTTATTGTTGGAGCCCTTGCCAGCAATCAGGTTCGTACCATTGAAGCTCGAGTCCTGCGAGAGCTGGTCAATCTGAGTCAACAGACTGTTGTATTGCTGAGCAAGAGTAGAGCGAGCGGAAACACCAGACACGCTCAAATCTGAGCTTTGAGCGACCGAAGCAACTGTGCTGCCAGAAGTTCCATACGTCGTGCCGGCAGTTGAATTGCCTGCAAATCCAAGCGCCGTCTGATCAGTCGATGTCTTAAACTCGACGTCGGACTGGGCGTTAATCACAATTTTCGTGCCATCGGTGCTCTTGGTGAAGCTGCCGGCGCCGACCGAAGCGTTGAGAGCAGAGATAGTTTGATCGATCGTGTTCCCCGATGCGAGGCTCACGGATGTGGCGGCGCCGTTGACATACAGGTTCACGGATGTGGCTCCCGTCGGAGCCGTGTAGGCGCTTGAAGCAGTGCCAGTGGTGGTGATCTGGGTAGACAACGCCTGGTTGGCGATCGACTTAGCCTGACTGACCAAGCTCTGGATCGAGGTGATGCCCTGGTTAGCTGCCTGGATCGCTTGAATTCCGTTGGAGATGCCGTCGAGCAGGCTCGACAGATCGCCAGACCGCTGGGTCAGCGACTGAGCCGTGAAAAAGCTGATCGGGTTATCGAGGGCCGAATTGACCTTCTTGCCGGTAGACAGCTGGTTCTGAACGGTCGAAGTCTGAGAGGCGGTGTTCTGAAGCGCCAGCAGGCTCTGGCGGGTCGCAGCAGTGAGGGTGATGCCGGAAGACATATGAGATGATCCTTTTTGAGATAGAACCCACTTTTCGTGGTCAAATCAGCATGTGCCTCAGGTCTTGATGCCTCCTTAAAATGACGATTGCCCCAAAGGGATTTTCGACAGATTGTTAACAAATCATCGCTACGGATCGGCAAACTCAAAAAGGGTTATGCCATGCCTCTGCGCCTCACCATCAAGCCTCAAGAGCGACTGATCATTAACGGCGCTATACTTCGCAATGGTGGCAGTCATACCATCAGTCTAATCGTAGAGACGCAGTGCCAATTTCTTCGCGAGAGCGAACTTGTCAATGAGAGTGAGGCAGATACGCCTTGTAAGAAGATTTGTTTAACACTTCAAGTTCTGCATCTTTCAGAAGACCCGACTGAAGTCACAAATTTATTCTTTGCGCAGGCAGTCGAGGTGATGCGGCTTTTGCCTAGTTCAGCACCGTTTTTGTTGCAAATTCAAGAACATCTCGCCGCTGAACAGACATACGCCGCAATAAAAGTCGGAAAGCAGCTTATGTTTCATGAGCGCGATATGCTTGGCAGTCGTAAAAGTTCAAGCGCAGCGTAAATCTGAATGTCGGCTTGGCAGCACCCTCATCTTATGAGGGGCGCTAACATCCCCAACGAATTGATAGATGTCCATCGGGGTGAAAGCCCGATCGACGCTGGTCGAGCTTCTCTGGTTTCAGAGGAGCTCGCTCTAACGGCGATCTTCAGGCTAGCTATCCAGGTGCAGCCTACACTCGGTCTTCAACGAGCCATCGGCACCACATAGCCCTGAAAGCGTCCGCGACATCGGCGGCTAGGCCGCGATGGTCCATGAGCGGGCTTGCCTCCATGCGCTCTCGCAGCCCGGCTCGGATCTCTCGCAAGCGACCACGATCTTGAGCCAGATCCCGGGCGATCGCCACGTAGGCGTCCGGATTATCAGCGATTAGCTCCGGCATTCCAAGCGCCGTAAGGACGGCGACGCCGGTTCGTGCGGCTGCGTGTTGTCCGCGCAAGGTAATGAATGGGACGCCCATCATCAGCGTGTCGAAACTCGTCGTGCCACCGTTGTACGGGTATGGATCAAGCGCGACGTCCGCGTGGTAGTACAACTGATGGTATGGTCCATGGAGGCGCGGATGAAAAATGACGCGGTCAAGTGGCAACCCAGCTCCGCGGAGGCGCGCCTCTACCGCAGCACAGATCTCAGGCGCCGCGATGTCTGCAGCCACCATGAAAAGGCGAGCGTCCGGGACGGCGTCCAAGATCTGCGCCCACGTTGCCAATGTCCTATCGGCGACTTTGGTGAGGCGGTTGAAACAGCCGAAGGTAACGTAACCATTGTCCTCGAACGGCGCACATGCGCGGACAGGGGGCAAAGCGCTGGGTGATGCACAGCTCGCCGATATACGCGGCAAGCGCCAGAGCCGCTCTGCGTGCAAGGCTTCGGCAAAGCCGATCGGATCGATGTCGGCGTCCGTGAGACGGTAATCGATGGCGTCGAGCCCAGTGGTTCCAGGGTGGCCGATCCAAGTGACCTGCACCGGCGCGGGCTTGCGAGCGAACACGAGAAGCCGATGCCCGGCACTGTGACCAGATAAATCTACGAGGATATCGACGGCATCCGCTTCGATGCAGTCGGCAGCTTCGTCGTCGTCGAGACCGGAGATGTTGTGCCAGCCATCGAAGAGGGTGCGAAGCCGCGTTGACGCATCGTCTTCTCGCGCACGTGTCATGTAGGCTAGTGTCGTGAAGGCGGACCGATCAAACTCTTTCAGGAATGGCTCCAGAAAGCGGATCACGGCATGATTGTAGAGGTCTGCTGAAACGAAGCCGACTCGCAGCCGGCGGCCCGGGTCGCGGTTGTTGGCAAATGGGCGCTGGCGTAGAACGGGAGCCGCAAAGCGTTGACCGAAGGCCTTCGCGTCGGCGGCATAGCTTTCGGGTGTCACCTCGTCCGCATAGAGCTTAGCGAACAGGCTGTTGGAGGCGGTGAATACGTTGCTCGGATTGATCGCCAACGCGCGATCGAACGCCGCGATCGCCTCAGTGAGATGGCCTAGGCTTAAGAGTACGCTGCCACGGTTGCTATGGGCCCCGGCATCGTTCGGGTCGAGGGCGATCGCGCGCTCCGCGTGTCTCAAAGCCTCTCCATGCCGGAAATTACCCTGATACACGCCAGCGATGTTGGCGTGGGCGCTCGCTAAGTCAGGGTCGAGTTCCAGTGCCTTCTCAAGTGCGGAGATGGCTCCGACGGCATCGCCGCGGATCGCAAGGAGGCTTCCTAAACCGCTAAAGAAGAGCGCGTTGGCTGGCTCGCGATAAATCGCGATGCTCATCAAGTCGTAGGCAAGGTCGAGGCGGTTCGTATGCGCAGCGATCGCCCCAGCGAGGTAGGTTGCGCGCGTGTGGGTGTTATCGAAGAAGATCACCAGATCGAGAAGCACCTCCGCCTCGCGGAAAGCCTTCGCGGCATAGTGTGTCTGAGCCACGCCAAACACGTGCTCGACAAAAGTTTCATTTAGCTGTTGCGTCGCCGATCCAAAGTCCTGAGTCAGATATTGCTCAAGGATAGCGCGGGCTTCGGGCACCCGTTCAGCACCTATCAGAGCTGTGGCTAGGGTGAGCCAATAAGCCGGCCGATCTGATGCGCCTCTAAGCGCCGCGACGAAGTGGCCAACCGCCTCGCCCGGCATGCTGTTTAAGGCAAGCCGTCCAAGCTCGTAATGAGCCTCCGGATGGCCTGGTACGACTTGGAGGAGGCGTCGCAAGCTTTCACGAGCTTGGTCAAGCTGTCCAGAAGCGCGGCACTTCAGCGCTTCGGCGTATATTCGTTGGGGCGTGCTCGACTTGCGGATACGATTACCACCGGGCTTGCTATGTTGGTTGAGCATTGTGCGTCCCCTTGTGGGACGCTTAATAATTTTTGGTTAATGTTATGTGAAGATGATCTGCAGCGCCAACACTCCTCGAAACACGAGGCTGATTAAAAGTGATAATTTAATATAAGCAAAACACACGCCGGGGAACGCTGAAATCAGAAAGAATAAGCGTAATTGAAGTGCTCTTACGATGATGTGATTGTCACAGGTATTCATTAGCAGTTCTGAAGATAGTACCATACATAATGGGATCTATCACAGAAATCCGCTGCCGCTGTGGCTTTTGAAGGCGTTCGCCCGTCGGATGTACCCGACCACCGTCCGCGGATCCCGGTGGCCCGACTGATCCATGATGCGGGCGAGATCGGCGCCCCGCTCGGCCGCCGTCGTGATGTAGCCAGCCCGCAAAGAGTGCGCCCCAAAGGTCGACGCATCGAGCCCCGCTGCCGTGACGTAGGCCTTGATGATGTTGGCGACGGACCGATCCGTGAGGCGGGCGGCCTGAGATGCGAGCTGCGCACAGTTCCCCCGCACCCGGCCGGACCGCGAGACCGGCCGGAACACCGGGCCTTCTGTGATCGCTGCGGCCGCCAGCCACTCCCGCACGAGGCGCACCGGCTGGATGAACCGCCCCGTCGGGATCGCCTTCTCGAACCCCCTGCCCTCCTGATCGACCTTTGACCGGCGGACCATGACTCGCAGGCCCTCGGGATCCTCGATCAGATCGGCGACGTCGAGGGCGACGAGCTCGGACCGGCGGAAGGCGCCCGCGAAGCCCAACGCCAGCAACGCCCGGTCCCGCTTGCCCGTGAGGTTGTCTGGAATGCGAGCCAACAACATCTGCAGGACATCGACCGTCGCGGCGGCCTTCTGGGTCGGGGCCACGCCGATGCGTCGGCGGATGCCCTTCATGGTGGCCCGCACATCCTCGTCATCGGTCGGGTCCGGCACCTTCGCCAGCTTGTGCGCGTAGCCGATCGCGGCGAGACGCCGACCAATGGTCGATGCGGACCGCCCCGCTTCCGCTTCCGCTACCAGGAACGCCGACACGGCCTCGGGGCTCGCCGGTAGGGATCGGAACCTGTACCGGCCACACCAGTCCTGAAACACGCGAGCGTCCGACATGTAAGCTCGAACGGTGGCGCTGGCCTTCGAGGCCTGCTGGTAGGCGCGGACGATCGCGGCGGCCTCGGCAGGAAGCTCGCTCACAAATTCGGGTACGGTGATGAGAAGCGTGTCTGGTGTCACGGCTGTCTGCCCGGACCATCGAAGAGAATGACAAAAAGCCAGATCAGCATCAGCGTCGAGTTGATGCCGAAAAGGATGCGGTTGATGGGCAGCATCTCGTCGAGCTGCGCGAGACTGAAGATCACCACGCCGAACAGACCGCCCAAGGCGCCGATCCAAAGCAAGCGTGAGCTTCGAGGGTCAGGCATCGTGATCGTGCCAGTCTGCCGCAAGGTGACTGCACTCTGCGCCTCTCCAGCCATCCACACCACCAACAGCCGATATAGCCCTGGCTTCACTTCCTCACCAAGCTTCCGATCGGCCCGCTCGTAACTTCCGAGAATGACGCTTATCGGAAGCTACAGGCCGGACGGCATTGGGTCCAGCGTTATGAAAGCATAAAACCACAAAATTACAGCATCATGAAATTACGGCTCTATGAATTCTCCTCCTGCTCGGCCTTCGCGATGATCTCGGCGATGGTCGGATAGCTGTGCTTCCGCAGGACGTACTCCAGCCCCTCGACGAAGAGGTCATGCTCCTTGCGACGGGTGTGGTAGGCGATGTCCCGCAGCACCTCCTTCACGGCTGGGTGCAGGTAGAACGGCGTCGGCTTGGCCTTGGTGGTCGTCTTCGCCGGGCGCCCGACCTTCCGGGGCTCAGGCTCGACGGCGGACACCTTTGTCTTGAGATCGTCGACGCTCATGCTGTCGGCATCGAAGATCGAGGGGGCAGGGCGGCGGCTCATGCCTTGGTCTCCGACTGCGAGCCGACCCACTTCCACAGCGCCCGGATCTCGTCGGCCGCCTTACCGTCCGCTGCGTACTCCGTGACACCCATCCCGGACGCGAACGCATCCTGGTAGTCGTTGCGCAGCATGATCAGCGGCTCGGCCATGAACCCGATCGACGCGAGCCCGGTGGCGGTGTCGTTCGCCCGGTTGTTGCGCGGGATCGTGGAGCACTGGTTCAGCACGAACGCGAACGACTTGCCCGAGCGCATGATCGCCTGAACCGTCGCGCGGACGGCGAGGAGGTCGAGGCGCGTCGGCCGGATCGGCACGAGGCAGAACGTCGAGGCCTCCATTGCCGCGTGGGTGGTTGGGTTATCCGCGCCCGCCGTGTCCAGGATGGTGAGGGTGACGCCCTTCTTCTCCAAGCTGCCGAGCATGGTCTGGATCTGGGCGATCCGATCCAGGGGGAACCGCTCAACCACCGGCAGCCGCGGATCCGACACGGTCGCCTCCTCGGTCTTTGAGCGGATCCGCCCCCACTCGGCCAGCGACCCCTGCGGGTCGAGGTCGAAGGCAGCGACCGTCTCGCCAGCCTGCTGGGCCGCGACGGCAAGGGAGGTGGCGACGGTGGTTTTCCCAGCGCCGCCTTTCTGGGTCACGAGCGTAATCGTTTTCATGCGCAGCACCATGAAATCAGAATGTTAAGGCTTCGCAAAATCACGACGCCGCAAAATTGCAAAGCTTTAACTTCATGAAGTTGCACCACTGAAAATTCCCAATTTCATGAAGCTGTAAAATTATGATGTTGCCAGCCGCGGCACGGTCGGGATGTGGGTGAGGCCGTGATGCAGCCAGTTGAATGGTCCCGGCCTTTCGAATGAAACCCCAAGCGCATCAACGCGCCCAGCCTGCTTTGATAATCAATCCGGCTCGGCGCTTGCAACGGCGGCCTGCCCGGCCTCCTGCGACCAAGCTGGGATGAACGACGGCCGACCTGCCTACCGCAGGTCCATCCTGTACGTTACCACGGAGAGCGCACGCATGCCGGGCAAGCTGAAAACTCATCTGCGGGCGCTGCTCGGCGGCCTCTTGGTCATTACCGTCGGAGCCCCGGCCGCGATCAGCGCCGAGATATCCGGCGGCGTGGTCCGGATCGGCGTCGTCAACGATCAAACTGGGTTCCTGTCCGATCCCACCGGCAAGGGATCGGTCGTCGCGACCCAGATGGCGATCGAGGACTTCAAGCCGGATGCGCATGGCCTAAAGGTTGAGGTCGTTTCGGCCGATCACCAGAACAAGCCCGATGTCGGCGCTACGATCGTCCGCAAGTGGATCGACGTCGATGGCGTCGATCTGATCGTTGATGTCGGCAACTCAGCCGTCGCCTTGGCGATCCAGTCCATCATTCGCGAGAAGAACAAGATCGCGGTCTACTCGGCCGTGGCCACCACCGAGGTGACCGGCAAGCAGTGTGTCCCCACCGGACTCTCTTGGCTGCACGACGCCTACAACCTCGTGGCCGGTCCGATCCGTGACCTCGTCCCAAAGGGCCAGAAGACGTGGTTCTTCATCGGCGCGGACTACGCGTTTGGCCGCAACATGGTCTCGGTATCCAAGACGCTCCTCGCGGCGGCCGGTGGCAAATCTGTAGGCGAAGTGTTTCACCCCTCGGCGGAGACCGATTACACCTCGTACCTGTTGCAGGCCCAAGCGTCAGGGGCCGACACCATCGGCTTCGCCAGCACCGGCTCCCAACTCGTCACCGAGATGAAGCAGTGGACCGAGTTCGGCATGACCGGCGGTCCCCAGAAGCCGGTGGCCGGGCTGCTCTTTCTGACCGACACGCATAGCATGGGCCTAAAGATCGCGGCTGGGCTACGTGCAGTCACGGCGTGGTATTGGGACCTGAACGACGAGACCCGCGCCTTCGCGCAACGGTTCTACAAGCTCCACGGCGCCATGCCGAGCGAAGCCCAGGCGTCGATGTACTCAGCGGTGGGCCATTACCTGAAAGGCGTGGCGTCGACCAAGACCGACGACACGGACACGGTCCTGGCGTGGATGCGCGCCAACCCGGTGGATGACTTCTACGCCCGCGGCGCGACGCTGCGAGCCGACAGCAGGCTCGTCCACGACTTTTACCTCGTGGAGGTGAAAAGCCCGGCGGAGTCCAAGGGTCCGTGGGACCTCTACAAGGTCCTGAGCACGATCAAGCCAAAGGATGCCTATCCGCCGCTTGCCGATAGCGAGTGTCCGTTGGCCAAGGCAGTTGCCGCTCGCTGAAGCGAGGCCGGGCGAGCTGTGATGATATGGCCGCCCGGCCGATTTCTGGTGCTTGCGCGCCTACCGTCGGCGCCGACAGCTTAGGACGTCGACCACTCGCGCATCACCTCATCCGCCGGTCGGTCGAGATGGACTTTGCCGTCCTCAATCGCTCGCACGAAGTCGACCGGGATGAAGTGGTGCAGGCCGCCTGCAGCCGCATCCTTTTTGGTCAGCTTGATCTCACCTTTGTCGACGTGATCGACTGTGCCGACGTGAGTTCCGTCCGAACCGATCACCTCGGCATGCTCTTGGATCTGTGCGACATCGACCATCGGTTTTCCTCCCTGTTAGGCAGCCGTAACCAGCGTCCAGACGGTGGTGTTCCGGCTCAAGCATGCGCAACCGGCAACTCGCTGACCTGGGTGGTGTAGCGCGGGGTGCGCATCTCGAACTTCGTGTTCCACGCCCGCTTGGGCACCAGCCCGGCGCGGGCCGGTACCACCGCGCCCCGGCCCCACCGGGCGTTGCAGGTGTCCATGGCCGCCATCAGCGGCCCTGAACGCTCCCGGTCCATGGCACCGATCAGCGCCCGGGGGCTGTGCGACAGCGGCACGAGGTCGTTGGTGATGATCCCGGCCTTGGAGTACCGCCAGGGCCGCTCCCCAGGCTCGCGCCAGGTCTTCGCCACCCCCAGCTGCGCGGCCTTGATGAGCGCCAGCGTGTCGTTGGTGTGCTCGGGCAGCGAAACCGTGGTGGACACCGACCGCATCGGGGCGCCCCGGTCGTGCTCGCTGGTGTGGTAGAAGATCGACACGTGATTGGTGCCCAGCCCCTCCCGCCGCAGCTTCTCGCCCAGCCTGGTGGCGTGCGCGGCCACCGCCTCCTCAAGCACCGCACGCTCGGTGATGCGGCCCGAGAACGAGCGGGTGACGGCGCAGCCCTTGCGCCGAGCCGGCACCATTTCCAGCGGCAGGCAGGCGGCCCCGCGCAGCTCGTAGATAATGCGCTCGCCCACCACAGTCAGGCCCTTGCGCACCGGCCGCGGGTCGAGGTCGCGCAGGTCCGCCACGCTCTCCACGCCCATGGCCTCCAACTTCGCCAGCGAAGCCCGGCCGATGCCCCACACCTCGGCCACGTCGATCCGGCACAGCCAGTGCGCGTAGGCCTCTGGATCGGTCAGGTCGCACACGCCGTCTAGCACCGGAACCGTCTTGGCGATGTGGTTGGCGAGCTTGGCCAGCGTCTTAGTCGGGCCGATGCCGACGCAGGTCGGAATGCCCGTCCAGGCTAGCACGGTGGCGCGCAGATCCCGGGCCAGCTCGACCCGCAAGCCCGGCGCCACGTCGGTGAGGTTCAAAAAGCTCTCGTCGATGGAGTAGATCTCCACCTGCGGACTGAACCGGCGGTAGACCGCGTTGGTGCGCCCCGACATGTCGCCGTACAGCGTGTAGTTCGACGAGAACACCCGCACGCCCTGGGCCTGGCACATCTCGCGGATCTTGAAGTACGGGTCGCCCATCTTGATGCCGAGCGCCTTGGCCTCGCTGGTGCGGGCGATGGCGCAGCCGTCGTTGTTCGACAACACGATGACGGGCACCAGGGCCAGCTTGGGGTCGAACACGCGCTCGCAGCTGCAGTAGAAGCTGTTGCCGTCGATCAGCGCCACCGCCTGGCCGCCGCCGATCCGGTCGCGCCGGCGGGCCTCGGGCGTGCTCACGACAGCTGGCCGCGGGCGACGTGCCAGCGGATCGAGAAGCGCACCACGCCCCAGATCACACCCTCGCCCATCTCCTCGACCGCGAAGGCTGGCAGATCCGGGTTGCAGAACGCCAGCCGGGTTACGTTGCCCTCGACCACCAAGCGCTTGCACGACATCTGCCCGTCGATCGCCGCCACCACGATGCTGCCGTGGCCGGCCGTGAGGCTGCGATCCACGCAGGCCAGGTCGCGGTCGTAGATACCAGCACCTTCCATCGAGGTACCGGCGATGCGCCACAGGAACGTCGCTGGCGGGTTCGGTACCAGCCAGCGCGGCAGTTCCAGCGCCCCCTCCAGGAAGTCGTCGGCTGGGCTCGGGAAGCCCGCGCACAGGGCCTGTCCGATCACCGGCACGCGGACGGCATCGGGGCTGCCGATGAGTAGCTCGTCGATGCGGAGGCCGGACACGAGGTTCAGTGCCCGGCGAAGGCGGCACGGGTGTAGCCGCGGGAGACTTGTCGGGCCTGTGCTTCAACCTGTCGTCCCGCCGCGTCGAGATCGGCCAGGGCGTCGGTGATCACCGCGAGCGGGGCTGCTCGATCATCTCCTCGGTGCAGGCTTCTGTAGGCGGCTGCGACCGCCTCGACCTCCGTCCGACGCGCGTCCACAGGCGTCTGCTGCGTCTGGGGGTACATCGGCTCGATCTCCCTGTAGAACAGACACAGAACAAACACCGTTGGTGAGCGTGGTTCAACCGTGATCTGCTGGGCGCCGCCGAAGGGCGTGGACGAGTGTGAGGTCAGAGCCGAAAGGGCAAGTGTGGCGCGGCTTTACCGCTTCCACTGCGTCGGGATCGGCGGCGCAGAACTCGACGCAAACGGCCGCTGGATGCCGAGCAGAGCGGCAGTCCGAGCACACGCCGACAAGGTGGCCCTGGCGTTGATGACCGAGGGTAACCGCCTGGATTGGACGGACTGGTTCGTGGACGTGCGCGACATCAAGGGTCGCCGGGTCTTGTTGCGCGCCTTCACCGAGGTACGCGTTTAGGCTGATCAGCTTGACGGACGCCGGGAGGCCCAGCGTGGCCCTGAAGATTACTTACATCGTGCAGCCGTTCGAAATCCATCGGAAGCGTCTTCGCCCCGCCCGCCAAGAACAGGCGCAGTCTGAGAGCGGTGCGCTGAAGAAGGCCGAGAACCTTGCCAACCGGGTGCCGGGCGCGGCGGCGCTGAAGGTGGTGGCCGACGACGAGACCGGCGAGTTGGAGGGCGTGGTGATCCTCGGCCAATGGGGCGAGATCCCGGACGATTTCGCCGAAAGCCTGCAAGGCGGCTGAGCGTCAGCGAGCCCGTGTTGCGAAGTCCCAGACCGGAATGCCCCAGACCTGACCTGGCTTGGTCCGGTAGCCTGAGCCTCGATCGAACACGATCCGGGTTGGTTCCACCGCCACGGCCTTGCTGCCGGAGATCATCAGCGCGCCGCAGAACTCGACTCGCAGCGTCCCGTGCTCCGGGTGGACGGCGAATAACTCCTGCGCTGTCCATCCGAGCGAATGCGCCTCGGCACCGAGCCGGTCGCAGAAGTCGATAGCGGCCTCACGGATCGGGGCCCAGCGGGCCGGGGTAAGGTACCGGCAGGGCGAGGCATGCGGAGACAGGCCCTCAATGGCGCCGTGCCAGATAGCGACGGGGTTTGGGATCAGGGTGGGGGCGAGGCTGGCTGACATCCGGCCGAGCTACGCCAAATTGTGCCGACCGGCCAAGCACCGCGCGGTGTGACGCTAGCGCGCTGGCAACGCTCGCCCATCCATGGCACCTCAGTTGGCATGCCGGCGCTCGTTCCTCAGACATGTGAAGCAGAAATCGAGGGCAAGTGGCGCCAAGTCAGTCTCACTGACGCTGTGGGCCGCTACGCAATAGCCGTAAAGCGTTGTCCTGCATGCCACGGGCGTGTGTCGATCAACGGCGTTTACTGCGGCCCCGGTTTCAATAAGACGATGATGCATCGAAAAGCTCATAGCGGCTGCCCGCTCAAGCCGGACACGTATTGCGGCACGCCTTCACTACACCCCCAAGCGCTCATCTAACGCCCGGCTCGGCCCCGCCGCCCGATCTGATCACGGGTCGGCGGGGGAGGTCGTCGATCTCACCAGCGTTTGTGCAGGATGCCTCTAAGCAGTTGATCAACCGTGAATGCCCGCCAGCCGCAGCGCGGTCGGCGTGCGCGAGGCCGGGCGAGCTGTGATGATATGGCCGCCCGGCCCAGAGTATCAGCCGCGCTGACGCTTTGACCGACCACAGTCCTCAGCCATCACCTCGCGGCAGATGCGCAGGATCGTGTCCTCGCCCATCAGAGGCGCCATGCCGCCGATGGCCTTCCGGATCTCGGCCTTGAGCATGGTGGCAGCCCCGGCAAGCGCCTCGGCATCCAGGGGCAACTGCTCGCGAGGGACGAAGCAGTCGGGCGAGACCTCAACGAACGCACGTAGGGATTGGGAACGCATGGCCTTATCCATAGCGTAGCGCACGCCGTAGAGGCGCGCGGACGCAAAAGAGGGGAAGGATGTCGCGGCTCGCTTTGACCCGCTGGCGCTGACCCGGTGCCGCAATGGCGATGGGTGCTCTGGCTCTGGGGTGCTACGGGCGAGAACCGGCCACGCGCGACATCAGGAGAATGCGCCAGCCGAGCGCCGGTTGCAACAACGTCACGGCGCCGTGACCTTTTGATTGTCGTGTCGACGCGACAACCGTTCGCCGGCGAACGGATCCAACTTTCGCGCCGGCGCGAAAATCGGGAGGCGCCTCTCGGGTCTGTGGCCTTACCTATGACGTGCCGAACCTCGCGTCGACACGAGGTTCTAATTCTCCCGGCGCCGGGAGAACCCATGCGGCGCCACACGGATCCAGGTTCGAGGGCATCGGTAGGAGCGTCCCGTCAACGGGACGTTTCGAACCGTTCCGCCGGCGGAACAAAGGTCGCGCCGGCGCGACGTTCGAAATCTTCCGGTGCCGGAAGAAAGTTCACGGCGCCGTGAACCATAACCCAATTGGCGCCTACCGGATCTCGTGTGTCGGCGCCGACACAAAGGGTGCGTCGGCGCACCATTCTGATTTGGGCGCTGGCGCCCAATTGTGCCGGCGCCGGCACATCCCACTCGTTGCGGCACCGCAACAATCGTGTGCCAGCGCACGGATCCGATTTTCGTGTCGACGCGAAAGTTGTCGGCGCCGACAACTTCGAGGAAGCAACCGCCAGCGGTTGGTTTTCAGGGTACCAGTCCCGTTAGCCCGCAGGCCGCCAGCGCCGTCACCAGCACCGTGAAGCCCACGAGCGAGCCAGTGCCGCCGATCGGGGCAAAGAGTCGGCGCTTCATCGCCCCGCACCCTTCATGGCGAACTCCCACACCGGAATGCCCCAGACCTGACCTGGCTTCGCCCGGTAGCCTGAGCCCCGATCGAACACGATCCGAGTTGGCTCCACAGCCACGGCCTTGCTGCCGGAGATCATCAGCGCGCCGCAGAACTCGACTCGTAGCGTCCCGTGCTCCGGGTGGACGGCGAACAACTCCTGCGCTGTCCAGCCGAGCGAATGCGCCTCGGCGCCCAGCCGGTCGCAGAAGTCGATGGCGGCTTCCCGCATCGGTGCCCAGCGGGCCGGGGTAAGGTACCGGCACGGTGAGGCGTGGGGCGAGATGTTCTCGATGGCGCCGTGCCAGATGGCGACGGGGTTCGGGATCAGGGTGGGGGCGAGGCTGGCTGACATCCGGCCGAGCTACGGCAAGAGCCACCGGCGGGCCATGCGGCGAGAAGCGGGGTTGCCTGACCTGGGTTTAGAACGGAACGGCGCTCTGAGCAGACGATCTAAAGTCAGCTGCAATCAGAGCCCACCGGCGCGGTCCACGCCGAGGGGCGATATACGAACCGGGCCGATGGGTGCCCTTGGGGAACGCGGCTGTTGTAGTCCGATGGTTTGGGAACGGAAGGCTGGAGCGGGTGACGCCTTGGCTGGGGGGTCAGTCGCTGTTCTTGTCGTTCCCCTCCCGCCTAGGGGCTGAGAACTCCTCCAGGTGGTTCGCGGCGTCGGCGTACAACTCGAAGCGCCGTCGCAGAACGGCCCGCTTGGCTTCCTTCTTCGTGTCGTTCAACTTCTCTTTTGCCTTTTCGGCTTTATCTCGAAACTTCTTAGCCAGCTTATCAAATTTTTCGTCAATTTTGCCTGTGATATCATCGGCCTCCTGCTTTAGGATTTCCGAATGATCATCGTTTTTAGGCTTATGAGCTGGCTGTTTCATGCTCTTTTTCCTCATGCACAACTGGTCGTGATGAGGGGCGTATACCGAAGCTTGGATAGCGTGTCGCCTGCCGTCCCCTTTTAGCTGTCCCCGCACGGCCAAGGTCATCTCATCGTCGCAGCACGGGCATAGGGGACGCGCCCCTCACCCTGTGCAACTCGATGGGGACCCGTGGTCGATTGGTCTAATTATCTCGATGAAAGCCGCCCAGCATCGGCCGATCGAAGCTGGATGCGGGTGTACATTGCCGCCGGTCTGATCGGCATGGGGACGCTCGGCGTCATCGGCGGGCTGCTGCACATCCTTCCGGCCTAACGAACGCCCACGACGCGTCACCCGTTACGGGCGTACACCTTCTCGACGTGCGAGCCGGCGGAGGCGGTGGTCGGCAGGCCGATCTAGGCGAACGCGGTGATGGTCAGAGCAAGGGCGAGGGGGGCGCATGGCGGTGCTCTTGGTGCTCAAACCCGGATGGCCCGAAAGCGCGGCTCTGGTTCCTATTGCTCTGTAGTTTTGAGCTCTGCGGGCCTCTCAGACTCATTGGGCGGGGGCGTGCCTGAAAATGGCTCCGGCTCGGCCATCATCGGGAAGCCGTCCACTAACCGCATGCCGTCACCGCGAAGGCGAGGGGTGCCGTCCAACATGCAGTCCCCTGCCACGTACTCTAATAGCCGACGTACCTTGTCTTCGGTCCAGTGCCCGCCACCGATCGGCCAAATGGACCGCTCGATGAGTGCCGCC
Organism: Methylobacterium sp. GC_Met_2; assembly: GCF_026540795.1. Lineage (NCBI taxonomy): Bacteria > Pseudomonadati > Pseudomonadota > Alphaproteobacteria > Hyphomicrobiales > Methylobacteriaceae > Methylobacterium > Methylobacterium sp. GC_Met_2. The sequence goes on along the minus strand of NZ_JALNUM010000108.1, from coordinate 2,831 downwards.
ATGATTTGCGGCCGGGTCTGGATGCCCTCGGACCACAGCTCCTCCACGACTCCTTCAAGGGCCTCAGCTTCCTGCCGTTCTGTGGCTTTCCGATCGAAATGTAGACGCTTGAGCAGGTCCGCCACGGCACCCGATTTCCAGGGCCGGCCGCTGTGGGAGGGTACGGCAAGGCGGTTCATCTCGGCTGCAACTTGCCCGGGCCACCGGAAGCCCCGGTTCCAAATTTCCCGGACTACTGCGCGATGCCGCTCCACTTCTCGCTGAGCGCAGTCCGCGGTTGCCTGGGCGCCGCTGTACTGCGGGACGGAGAAGGCGTTCGGGGGGTCGTCGGCCATGCTGGTCTCCTTAGTCAGCGAAGCCTGTAAGCCAGCTGATCCAGCGCGTCGCTGGGCAGCACCTGGTCCCGACCGACCAGCATGGCTGCGCCCCTTGATGGCGTACCAGCCGGCTCGGCCCCGCCGCCCGATCTGATCACGGGCTGGCGGGGGAGGTCGTCTGCGTGACCAGTCCCTACTTCAGCAACTGCATGAGGCTGCGGCCCGCCGGCTTCTTCAGCTCCTTTGCGTCGAGTGTGCCATCGCCGTCCGGGTCGGCTGCCTTGAAGCGCTGCTCGACCAAAGCGCCATACTCCTTCTTGTCGAGCGTGCCGTCGTGGTCGCCGTCCGCCGCCTGGAGATCCTTGCGGCTTACGCGTCCTTGCATCTCTTTCGTGGTCAGCGAGCCATCCTTGTCTTTCTCCAGTTTGTCGAAGGTCGCCTCTCCAGCGGCCTGAGCTTCCTTCAGATCAATCGACCCGTCGTTGTCCGTGTCGATGGCTCGCATTGCCTTCGAGGCACTGGCACTACGCGCCCATGCGTTCGAGGAGGCCGTCAGCGATAGGGAGATGATTGCTGTCAGGAAGACAAATGCGAGAGATGAGGAATGGCGCATGCTGTGTCTACGGCGATGGAACCCAAGCGGCATAAGTACGACATCTAATTTCGCGTTCCGTGCCGACGGGTAACGAATGAATGAACTCGTTTACACGCCCTAATCGGTTTCGCCCGCCCCGAAAAAGGGGTCTTTTAGGGGGCGCGGAAAAACGGGCGCTACCCAGGGGGGCCCCTATTTCCGAATAAAAAAGGGGTCGCCTTTTTAGGGACGCCTTACGGCAGATCGGCAGGTGGAAAGCTGGCGCCGGCCGCGCGTAGGATCTGCATCAAAGCATTCAGATGCGCGATGGTGACGGCCGGCTCGCCAGGGCTACCCTCGGCTCTCGCCACGACAGTTAGAGGCACCTTGGCTCGCTTGGCCAATTCCGCAGGCGACCAGCGGATGGAGATCCGAGCGGCGAGAAGCTGTGGACCCGTGATCATCCCGCTCAGCTCCCTGAAGTTCGCTCTCGGCGTATATCCGAAGCTGGCAAGCGGCGCAGGTCAATCATGCCGGGCGGCTATGAAGTAGATGACTCCTCCTATGGCGACGATGGCAATCAGTGCAACGATCACGAGCCAAGCGAAGCTGCCGATCACAGTGGCTGCCCCTTCCGCTCCCGGAACCGGATCCCGGCCCCGCCGCCGTTCTCGGGGATGAACTCCAGGCCGGCGGCCTCGAAAGCCTCGACAGCGGCCTTGTTGTTCATGGTGGTAAGGCGTGCGTCCTCGTCCTTGGCCTCAAAGGCGCCGATCGTAGATTTTGAGAGGCCCGAGGAAGTGGCGAACTCGCCCTGACCCCATCCGAGCAGCGAACGCGCAGCTTTGCACATGCGGGGGCTCAATCGGGGGGACATACGCGCTCCAACCTGTATTTTTTCTGCAGGTCCGTTGACACGATGCAGGTGTAGTGAGATTGTAGCCCTGCATCAGGGATACAGCAATGCCCCACCGCACCGTCTCCTGGACCCGCATCGACCGCGCCGGCCGCGATAGCCGTCCCGCAATCCCCGCCGGCCTGCTCTCGGCCCGCGCCTTCATTCAGCTCGGCGCCAGCAAGCGCCCCCTCGTCGTCACCAAACAGTACGACCGCGCCGCCATCATGGCCGCCGCCTGCCGCGCCGCCCCCGGTATCATGGAGCGCTGCGGCGTCTCCCGCCGCGTGGCGATGTCCTCCGCTCTCAAGGCCGCTTGGCAGGTCGCCAAGGCCGCTCACCGCGCCGCTGCGCACTGAGGCCCGCCCATGCTCGCCGCCCTCGCCGCCTTCTCTATCGCCGGCCTCTACACCGGGACCGCCTTCCTCGCCTCGTACATTGAGGAGAACGGGTTCCCCGAGCTGCCGACCCTGCGCCGTGCGCCCCTCGTGCCCGTAAATATCCCAGCCCGGAATAGTTTCGCGCCGACGTGGTGCGAGCGCACCCGCCGCTGGCGTCACCCCGTGACCCGCGCCTTCGTCAAAGCCCCCGCCGGTCACTGAGGAGCCGCGATGTCCGCCCACATCAACCGCCGCGCCCTCACCGCCGGCATCCTAGCTGCCGCCGTCACTGTAAGTTCTGACAGTGAGGCCGCCGCCAATGTCGTTCCAGCCCGGAACGACTTCCGCGGCGACGACACCGCCCGGCTGCCTGACCACGCCGCGCTCTGGGCTCGCATGCCCCTGCCGTTCACGCCCGCCGAGGCGTGGCACCTGCTGTCGCCCGCCACACAGGCCGAGATCGGCGCGGCCGTCATCGGCATGGTGCTGGCCGAGTACGTGTCCGGCGACATGCACGGGGACGCCGACCGCTTCCACGACGACACCTTGCGCGGCGAGGCGATGGACACAGGCAGCGACCTGCTGACCCGCATCGAACAGCGGCTGTGGGTGCTGTTCCCCGACCTCTACGGCCCCGACGGCGATCATCCCGCCTGGGCCCTGAA